>NZ_JBHMFC010000005.1:0-13387 GCF_042427585.1 Mariniflexile ostreae
CTTTTAAAACAGACTTATTTTCTTGATAGAGTCAAAATAAATCCCTGTTAATAGGGCTTAACAAGTAGTTTTAGCTAATATTTAAAAACTTTCGGATGGGAGTGTTATAAACCATAAAAAATGATTAAATTTAAGGTTATCTACTTCATAATTAAATACTGTTAAATCCATAAACATGAAATTTAAAACCTTAATAGTTCTGTTATTTGTTATAATTATTGTAATTTTTTCATTACAAAACACAGAGGTAACCGATGTTAATCTTTTGTTTTGGACACTATCCATGTCTCGTGTACTCGTTATTCTTGGAAGTTTTGCCCTCGGATTAATCGTTGGTATTTTAATATCTATAACACGAAAGACTAGCGCTATTAAACATTAAAATAATTAGGCAAACTATTTCCACAGGGTGTGGAGCAGGCAAAACACAGTTATCTCACTAAAACATCATAAAGTTCAATAATGAGGCGACCTTAATCTTAACCCAACTGTCTTAGTTAGGTTAATGTTGCAGGCCATTAAATAAGGGTCAGGGTTATTATTGTTTATCATTTTACTTATTAAAAACCGTTAAAATAAAATTAAAACCAGCCATTCCGCTGGTTTCTTTTTTATATTTGAAAACCATCAAAACTTATTATGCAAAAACTTATACGTTCAGGCATTTTATTATGCTTCTTTTCTATTACTATACACGCACAACAGCCAAAAAAACCAAATGCCTCAGAAATATACCAATCCATACAAAAACTCAATTTTTTAGGTTCTGTTTTATATGTAGCCGCACACCCCGATGATGAAAACACCCGCCTTATTTCCTACATGGCCAACCATGTAAAAGCAAGAACGGCTTATTTATCCCTAACTCGTGGTGATGGCGGGCAAAATTTAATCGGACCAGAAATTAGAGAGCAATTGGGCGTTATTAGAACGCAAGAACTATTAGCCGCAAGGGCCCTAGACGGTGGTGAACAGATTTTTACCCGTGCCAACGATTTTGGATATTCAAAACATCCCGACGAAACGCTTTCCATATGGAATAAAGATACCGTTTTAAGCGATGTGGTTTTAGCTATTAGAACCTTTAAACCAGATGTCATTATTAATCGTTTCGACCATAGAAGTCCTGGAACCACACATGGGCACCACACAGCCTCTGCAACTTTAAGTTTAGAG
Organism: Mariniflexile ostreae; assembly: GCF_042427585.1. Taxonomy (NCBI): domain Bacteria; kingdom Pseudomonadati; phylum Bacteroidota; class Flavobacteriia; order Flavobacteriales; family Flavobacteriaceae; genus Mariniflexile; species Mariniflexile ostreae. The sequence goes on from NZ_JBHMFC010000005.1 coordinate 1,177, forward strand.
GCTTTTGAATTGGCAAACGATGCTTCTGCCTATCCTACCCTACTAAAAAACATGGAGACTTGGCAGACCAAACGTATATTTTTCAATCCTTCTTGGTGGTTTTATGGAAGTCAAGAGAAATTTGATAAGGCCGATAAAACCAAGATGCTCAGTCTAGATATGGGGGTGTACTTTCCTTTAAACGGATTAAGCAATACAGAAATAGCATCGTTAAGCAGAAGCATGCACCAATCTCAAGGATTTGGAAATACGGGCACTCGCGGAAAGTCTTTGGAGTATTTAGAACTTATTAAAGGTGATGCTCCCAAGGAGCAATCCCATATTTTTGAAGGTATCGATACCTCTTGGAAAAGGGTGAAAAATGGTGAGGCGATTGGTACCATTTTAAAACAAGTTGAAAAGAACTACGACTTTAATAATCCGTCAGCCTCTATAAAAGAACTTATACGGGCGTATAGGTTGATTCAAAAACTGGAGGATACCGAACATTGGAAAAAAATAAAAAGCGACGCTATTAAAGAAACCATTGCTGCATGTGCGGGCCTTTATTTAGAAGCGTCTGCAGACACTAATCAGGCCACAAGTGGCGAAACCATCACCATTCAGATAGAAACTATTAATAGAAGTGATTCCAATATTATTTTAGAAAATTTTAGCATAGGAAAGAAGAGCAGTATTCAAAAAAATATCACTTTAAAAAACAATGTAGCGTACCATTTTAAAGAAACCCTAAAAATCGATGCCCAGCAACCCCCAACCAATCCATATTGGCTTAACAGCAAGGGAACATTGGGCATGTATCATGTAGAGGCCCCTAAATGTATAGGCCTACCCGAAACGCCTATAGCCAACATCGTATCGTTTAGTATTATTATTGATAATATACCTTTTTCTTTTACAAAACCTATTATCTATAAAACCAACGACCCTGTAAAAGGCGAAGTTTATAAACCTTTTGAGATCATTCCTAAAGTATCGGTTAACATCCCTCAAAAAGTCATCATTTTCGAAAATGACCTACAAAAGGAGATTTCTGTAATTGTAAAAGCTCATCAAAACCATGTAGAAGGGTTTATAGAACTCGCCCATCCCAATGATTGGCAAGTTTTTCCTCAGAAACAACAGATAAACATTTATAAAAAAGGTGAAGTACAGCACCTTACTTTTACTGTAATTCCCCCTAAAACACAAAGTGAAGCACATTTAGCCGCTCAAGTTCATGTAAATGGCAAAACCTATACAAAAGAACGTATTGAAATTGATTATGATCACATACCCTATCAAACCTTATGGCTTCCTAGTGAAAGTAAAATTGTGCGATTGGACATTAAAAAAAAGGGCGAAAACATTGGGTATATTGAAGGGGCTGGTGATGTTGTTCCAGAAAGTTTAAGACAAATCGGCTATCGTGTTAGCATTATAAAACCCGAAAATATTAACCCAGCAACATTGCGCCAATTTGATGCTATTGTTATAGGTATTAGAGCTTATAACACCCTGGAAACCCTTAATTTTAAACAACAGATTTTATTTGATTTTGTAGCCAATGGTGGTAATATGATAGTACAATACAATACCAATCACAATTTAAAAGTAGATGCTTTGGCTCCTTATGATTTAAAATTATCGCGTGACCGAGTTACAGACGAGCATGCTAAAGTTACTTTTTTAAACCCGGAGCACGATTTGCTTAACTATCCCAATAAAATCACGCAAAAAGATTTCGATGGCTGGAAACAAGAGCGCGGCTTATATTTTCCAGATGCCTGGGCCAATGCCTTCACCCCCATCCTCTCCATGCATGATAAAGATGAATCTCCAAAAAAAGGCAGTCTTTTAGTAGCCAAACACGGAAAAGGCTATTACATATACACGGGCTTAAGTTTTTTTAGAGAGTTTCCTGAGGGTGTTCCAGGGGCTTACAGATTATTTGCCAACATGCTTTCCATTGGAAAAGATAGCACAACCAAACAAACACGAGAATAAATGAAAAATTACAAATGGCACAAGATGTATACGCTTGTATTAATTGCAAATGCTTTTTATATTATATTATTTTACTTTATAACCAAAGCCTTTTAATTCATGCAGATATTAAGTTGGATTGACTGGACGGTTCTAATTGTAACCTTAGTTACTATAGTTGTTTACGGAACATGGCAAACCCGTGGAAGCCAAAATGTACAAGATTATTTAAGAGGTGGAAATACCTCGAAATGGTGGACTATCGGGCTTTCGGTTATGGCAACACAAGCAAGTGCTATTACTTTTTTATCTACACCGGGCCAAGCTTTTAATGACGGGATGGGCTTTGTACAGTTCTATTTCGGACTTCCCGTTGCGATGATTGTGATTTGCATGGTTTTTATTCCACTTTACCATCGGTTAAAAGTTTATACCGCTTATGAATTTTTAGAAAACCGATTCGATTTAAAAACCAGAACACTTACGGCTATTTTATTTTTAACCCAGCGTGGCCTGGCAGCCGGCATCACCATTTTTGCACCTGCTATAATTCTATCGGTCGTGTTGGGCTGGGACTTATTAACGCTTAATATCATTATAGGTGTTTTGGTTATTGTTTACACGGTTTCCGGTGGTACACGTGCTGTAAACGTTACCCAAAAACATCAAATGGTGGTTATTTTTCTCGGAATGCTTGTAGCTTTCTTTTTAATTGTAAGCAAACTACCCCAAGACATCACGTTTACAAAAGCACTCAATATCGCTGGCGCCAGTGGTAAAATGGAGGTTCTGGATTTCTCTTTCGATTTAAATAATCGCTATACCTTTTGGAGCGGCATTATTGGTGGTACATTTTTAATGCTGGCCTATTTTGGAACAGATCAAAGCCAAGTACAACGGTATTTATCTGGAAAATCGGTTAAAGAAATGCAAATGGGGCTATTATTTAATGGCCTATTAAAAATACCGATGCAGTTCTTTATTTTATTTATTGGCGTAATGGTTTTTGTATTTTATCAATTTAATCAAGCCCCTTTAAACTTTAATCCTGTAGGGACAGAAGTGGTTTTAAGCTCACCATATGCCGATGATTATAAAATCCTTCAAAGCAAACACCAGCAACTTTTTATTGATAAACAGGACCATATAAAAGCCTCTATTGATTCTGAAGATTTTATTGAAACAAACACGCTAATTACATCCGATAAAGCCAACGAAGCGATTAGGGAAGAAGCACGCTTACTTATAAATAAAGCGGCAATATCGCAGAATATCAAAGTAGAAAGCAATGATAAAGATTATGTGTTTATCCATTTTATTTTAAATAACTTACCACGGGGATTAATCGGTTTGTTACTCGCTGTTATTTTAAGTGCTGCCATGTCCAGTACTGCTTCCGAATTGAATGCTTTAGGTTCAACCACCACAATGGATCTATATAAACGAAATACAGAAGAAAAAACAGAAGAACATATGGTTAAAGCGTCTAAGTGGTTCACTTTTGGCTGGGGCATTATCGCCATTGGAGTCGCTTCTGTGGCAAATCTGGCCGAAAATCTAATACAGCTTGTAAACATTATAGGGTCTATCTTTTATGGGAATGTGTTAGGGATTTTTCTTTTGGCTTTTTTCTTTAAATTTGTAAAAGGCAATGCCGTTTTTATAGCAGCGATTTTAACACAAATTATTGTTATTACCCTATTTATTTTAAATAAAGTAGCACTTATCAACTTGCCTTTTTTATGGCTAAACTTTGTAGGATGTGCCATTGTAATTGGTATTGGTTGCTTCATACAAGTCTTAAACTCAAAAAATGAATACATTAAAAAAGAATAAAACCATCAACTGGGGTATTATCGGTTTAGGCAATATCGCTAATAAATTCGCCACAGATTTATTAACTATTGAAAACACACAGCTTTATGCCGTGGCTTCACGCTCTCAAGAAAAAGCAAATGCATTTGCTAAACAGTATAAAGCGACCAAGGCTTACGATAGTTATGAAGCTTTAGCAAAAGACCCTAATATCGATGCGGTTTATATTGCTACACCTCATGCCTTTCATAGAGACCATACGCTCTTGTGTTTAGAACACGGTGTTGCTGTATTATGTGAAAAACCTTTTGCAATGAATCGCAATGAGGTACACGATATGGTTGCAAAAGCAAAAGAGAAGAACGTATTGCTTATGGAAGCGCTTTGGACATATTTCTTACCGCATTATCAGTTTGTTCTAGAGGAACTTAAAAACGAAACCTACGGCAAAATAGTGAAAATAGAAGCTGATTTTGGGTTTTACCGTGAGTTCAATACCAAATCCAGACTTTTTGAAAAATCAATAGGTGGTGGTAGCCTTTTGGATATTGGTATTTATCCCATATTTGTTGCGCTTTCAGCATTGGGAATTCCTGAAAACATTCAGGCAGATGCTACATTTTTCGAAAATGGTGCAGACTCATCTTGTCAGATGGTTTTTAAGTATAAAAATGCTGCTGTTGCGCATTTAAAAAGCACTTTAAAGGCGGACACCCCAACTGAGGCCATATTTTATTGTGAAAAGGGAATCCTTAAGATCAACACCCAGTTTCACGCGCCATCAACCGTTACCATACAGACGGAAGAGGGTGAAAAAACCATGGATTTCAACTACAAAACCATTGGCTATAATTATGAGGCCAGTCACTTCAACGAGTTATTACGACAAGGAAAAACCGAAAGTCCTATCATGACTTTTAAGTTTAGTAAACACTTAATAGAAACCTTGGATGAGGTGAGGAATATCATCAATTTGGAGTATTAACTTCCATAAATAATCTAAAAAAAAACGCAACCCTTACAGTTGCGTTTTTACTCTTTCAAAAAAAACCTGAAATCATATCAGCTTACAAAGCTCCCCATGCTTTTAAAGAATCTTTGTTCATTTTAACATAATCGGCATTTCCTGCTTTTTCAGATCCTGCTAATGATTTTTTTGCAGTTTCAATAGCCGCTTTCTTGTTTCCCGCTTTAGCATATATTAAAGATTGTTGTCTTAATTGATAAAATGCAGGTTTCTCAATCATGCTTATGGCTTTATCCATCCACTCTTGAGCTTTTGCAATATCTTTCCCTTCTTGATAATAGTAAACAGCTGCCGCATAATAATCATTTGCAGAAGGGCCGCCCATGGCGCTTGCAATAGACTTAGATACAGTAACATCTGTTGGAACTTCAAAAGGTACTTCTACAACTATTTTTTCCCAAGCGATATTAAGCGTAGCACCAGTATTGGTTAAGTTATTAAGGTCTACTGTTAATGTTTCTACATCACGTGGTGTATTATTCGTTTGCACGATGGTTTTAGCGGCTACTTTAGTGTCGTCCCATTTCTGAGGAGTTCCCCAATTTTCATGATCTGCATAAAAGATAACTTCCCAAGACGTTCTATTAGGAATAGCATAAACAGCATATGTTCCAGATTTAAGTGTGTGCCCATCCACTACCACATCATCACTAAAAGTAATGGTCGTGTTTTTATTGGCACCTGCTCGCCATAATTTTCCATAAGGAACTAAATCGCCAAAAATAGTACGGCCTCGCATACTGGGTCTAGAATAATCAATAGTAACATCTGTCAACCCAACTTTTTGTTCCAATTTACTGGACGGGCTTGGCTGGGGCGTTATAACCTGAGCATTTATATTCAAAGAGAACACAAATACCATAATCATTAATGCATTTTTTTTCATTTCTTAATCGTTTTTTTACTTTTATTGTTTAATGGTATAAAACTAATCATATCTAATTTCATTAGTGTTAACAAAAGCCTAAAAAGATTATACTCCCCCGTTTCTTCTCTTTCTCTCATTAAGTTTTAGAAAATATTTTATCTAACTAGGTTTTATTTTCAGGTTTAATATCTGCAAAAATTTTAGAAAAAACCATACAATTATACATTCAATTTTAGAACTAAAATGACAAACAGACATGAATTAAAAAATAAAATTGTTTAACATTAACCCATAAATATTAAACATTTTGTATCTTTGCGAGAAATCCCTGTAATATGGCAAAGAAAAAAAACATCACAAAAGACGCTATTATATCCTCTTATATGGATTATGTACTAGAACACAACGAAAATCCAAAATCCGTTTTTGCGTTTTCTAAGCATAATAATTTTGAAGAATCGAAATTTTATGAACACTTCGCGTCTTTTGATCATATTGAAAAAAATATTTTCGAAAGATTTTATTTGAACACAAAACTAATCTTAGATAAAAGTGAAGATTATTTAAATTTCGACGCTAGAAACAAACTCTTGAGTTTTTATTTCACCTTTTTTGAAAACCTAACGGCCAATAGAAGCTATGTCGTGTATGTACTTGAAAAGTACAAAAAAGACCTAAAAGGCTTAAAAATGCTATCGGGCCTTAAGCATCACTTTACAAATTACATCAAATCTTTAGACATAGAAATGATAGATGTGAAACAAGAAAACATAGAAAAATTACAACAAAAAACCTTACAAGAAACAGCATGGCTTCAGCTTCTGGTTACTATGAAGTTTTGGATAGACGACACTTCGCCCGCTTTCGAAAAAACTGACATTTTTATCGAAAAATCAATAAACACCAGTTTTGATGTTATGGATGTTGCACCCATAAAAAGTGTTATTGATTTAGGTAAATTTCTTTTTAAGGAAACATTTCAAATGAATTAAAAGCCTTATGAAAACTATAGACAGCATTCCCACTTCAAAAATCCAAAGAGCATCCAAATTAGTATCAACCGGTGCTAAAGTTGGTGTTAATTACATTAAATATTACGGGGATAAAATGATAAATCCTCAAGTGGATGCCAAAAACCGGCTAAACGAAAACAATGCAAATGATATATACGACGGATTGAAACAGCTTAAAGGCAGTGCCCTTAAGGTCGCACAAATGCTAAGTATGGAAAAAAGTATCTTGCCTCAAGCGTATGTTGAAAAATTTTCTTTAGCTCAATTTTCTGTACCACCACTGTCGCCCCCGTTAGTTTTAAAAACTTTTAAAACGTATTTCGGCAAATCACCACAAGAACTTTTTGATACCTTTAATGCAACTTCTGTTAATGCGGCAAGCATTGGACAAGTACATGTTGCAGAAAAAAACGGGAAGAAACTTGCTGTGAAAATTCAATACCCAGGAGTTGCAGAGAGCATCTCATCAGATTTGGCCATGGTGAAACCCATCGCTATGAGCATGTTTAATATTAAAGGTAAAGATTCTGACAAATATTTTAAGGAAGTAGAAAACAAGCTTATAGAAGAAACCAATTATACTATTGAACTTAATCAAAGTAAAGAAATTGTAGCGGCTTGCGCTCATATACCCAATCTGTTGTTTCCCAACTATTACGAAAACTGGTCTTCAGAACGTATTATTACAATGGATTATATGGAAGGAGAGCATCTTTCGGAATTTGTAACACATAATACCGACCAAGAAAAATCCAATAAACTAGGACAAGCCCTATGGGACTTTTACATGTACCAAATCCATAAACTTAAAAAGGTACATGCCGACCCGCATCCTGGAAATTTTTTAATTTCAGAGAAAGCTCAACTTATCGCCTTAGATTTTGGGTGTATAAAAACCATTCCTGACGATTTTTACAACCCTTATTTTGAATTGGCAAAACCAGAAAATATAAATAACAAATCTTATTTTGTATCAAAACTACACGAATTAGAGATATTAAGAAACGATGATTCTGAAGAGGAGCTGGCATTTTTTACCCAGATGTTTTTTGAAATGCTCAGTTTGTTTACCAAACCCTTTCACGAGGAGTCCTTCGATTTTTCGGATGCCAATTTTTTTAGGAAAATTGCAGAATTAGGAGAACGGTATTCAAAAAGCACAGAACTTAGAAAAATGAATGGCAATAGAGGGTCAAAACATTTTATATATATTAATAGAACCTTTTTCGGACTTTATAATTTAATGTTCGATTTAAAATCACAAAACATCAAAATCAACAATTACATCCATTTATAATGCACTATTTCAATGAAAACACAATTGAACACCTGGAGCACCTTTATAAAATTAACTTAATTAATAGTTGCTCGGGTTACAAATCTGCCAATTTAATTGGTACAAAATCTGATAAGGGCATTGAAAATGTTGCCGTTTTTAGCTCTGTAACCCATATTGGAAGTAGTCCCGCTATGTTAGGTTTTTTTATGCGGCCCACAAGCGTTCCTAGAAACACCTACGAAAATATAAAAAGCAGTAGCTTTTATACTATCAATCATATCCACGAGCCTATACTTGAAGATGCCCATCACAGCTCGGCTAAGTATGAATCTTCTATCTCCGAGTTCGATAAAACCGGCTTAGATCCAGAATACAAAAATGGTTTTTTTGCACCTTTTGTTAAAAACGCTCCTGTACAGATGGCCATGCGGTTTGTTGAGCAGTATGATATTAAGGCCAATGGGACGATTTTAATTATTGGTAAGATAATTGGGCTTTATGTAACAAAAACCAGTATGGAAGAAGATGGTTTTATAGACCTCTCTAAAGGAAAGGTTGCTGCAATAAATGGGCTGGATGCTTACAGCATACCTCAAAACCATGCACGTTTTGGTTATCAAAAGCCAAAAAAATAATTTTTAAAATGAAAATTCTTGTAACAGGCGCTACTGGATATATCGGTAAACGATTAATTCCTTTATTAGTAAACAATGGACATCACGTAGTTTGTGCTGTACGGGATGCTTTGCGTGCCGATAAAAACCATTTAGAAGAAAAACATATTGAAATTGTTGAGGCGGACTTTTTAAAACCCGAAACTCTAAATACCATTCCTGAAGATATAGACGTGGCTTATTACTTGATCCATTCCATGTCGAACACATCAAAAGATTTCTTAAGCTTAGAAGAACAATGTGCTATTCATTTTAAAGCCTACATGGAGAACACCCAAGTTAAACAAGTCATTTATCTTAGCGGTATTACTAATGAAGAAAAGCTATCTAAGCACTTAAAGTCCAGAAAACATGTAGAGGCAGTATTAAAATCTAACCGCTATGCGCTAACTATTTTTAAAGCAGGTATAATTGTAGGTTCTGGTAGTTCTTCTTTTGAAATTATTCGTGATTTAGTAGAAAAATTACCGGTTATGGTGGCCCCCAAATGGCTTAATACCAAAACACAGCCCTTAGCCGTAAGAGATGTACTCTTGTTTTTATCGAAAGCTGCAGGTAACCCGAAAACCTATAATCAGGCATATGATGTATTTGGTCCAGAAGTCTTAGACTATAAGCAGATGTTATTACAATTTGCAGAGGTAAGAGGTTTAAAACGCTATATTTTAACCATTCCCATAATGACACCAAAATTGTCTTCGTATTGGCTTTACTTCGTCACGTCCACATCCTATAAATTAGCCTCCAATTTAGTACAAAGCATGGGGGTGGAAATTGTTGGAAAACCCAGTAACATTAATACCCTTTTAGGGGTAACGCCTTTATCTTATAAAGATGCTGTAAAACTAGCCTTTGAAAAAATTGAGCAAAACAGCATCATTTCCAGTTGGAAAGATTCTTTTGTGAGCAGTGGACGCCTTAAAAACAGTTTTCATAAATATGTTAATGTTCCTACCTATGGTTGTTTTAAAGATTATAAAGAACGAAGCGTAAGCAATATCGACATAACCATGGATAGAATTTGGTCTATTGGTGGTACAACTGGCTGGTATTACGGCACTTATTTATGGAAAATTAGAGGCCATGTGGATAAGCTTTTTGGAGGCATTGGTTTAAGACGAGGAAGAACTCATGTGTCCAACCTTAATGCAGGAGATGCCTTAGACTTTTGGCGCGTTATTTATGCTGATAAAGCACAAAAAAAACTTTTGCTTTATGCTGAAATGAAGTTGCCTGGCGAAGCTTGGTTGGAGTTTAAAATTGAAAACAACATCTTGAAACAGACCGCTACATTTAGGCCTCGAGGATTATGGGGCAGACTATACTGGTTTAGTGTTCTGCCATTTCATGCGTTTATTTTTAATGGTCTTATTTCCAAATTAGTGGCATAGAATAATTTTTTTGTTTTTTTTGTTTAACTTTTTACTCTTTTAATTAAACACTTTAATATATTTACACTATCTTTATAGTATGCTTTTAGATATAACACATCCAAATAAAAAACAAGAAACCCTTATCAATGATTTGGTTGGTAAAAAATTCTCTTTTTTTAAAATATTAAAAATGAAAGGTGTTGCTTCTAAACGGATTATGGTAAAAGATGTAAGTCCTAATCTCCTATTCGTTTTAAACTCTGTTGAGAATGTAAATTATGCAAATTTAGAGCTCCGCCCATCAGGATTAATTATTAGAATTACTAAAGGACTGAAACGCTTTGCTTGGGCTATTCCCTATTATCAATTGGTTATTTACAACCTAAACGGCAGTAGCATACATGCCCAGGGAAAGTTTATCCATTTTAAGGCAAACACCCTTTTTAAGGAGAATAAATCATTTTTTAATAAGCTTTTAGATGAGAAAATTAAATATGATACAAATTATAGTTTTCAAAATGTTGTCTAATTACTAAATTTTACTTAATAAACACAATAAAAAAACTTTGATTTGGAAGATTTTACTATATTGGGGAATTCTGGATAAATTATATTTTTTTTATCCTACAATAAGACTAATATTAGAGAAACATTAAATCATGGATATTATAGAAAAAGCAGAAGAATTTGCAGATCGTAAGCAAACTTTTAAAACAACTAGTGAGCGTATAGAAGCTTCTAGAGAGGTAAAAGATCTTATTTTAAGTTTAAATGATGTTTATAAAAAAGATAAAGATCCAGATATCATGGACTTAATGAAACGTCTAACGGCCATAAAACAAAAAATAGAAAAGCGCCTTAAAGGAAGGCCGTAATAACATTTAGGTATGAAAACAATTGTAATAGTAGGTGGCAGTAAAGGTATTGGTAGTGCAATTGTTAAAAATCTAATAGATACCCATAATATTATTAATTTAAGTCGTACCGAGCCAGAGCTGAAGCATCCCCATTTAGTGCACCATACCTGTAATATCATCGAAGATGATTTACCTGATATCGATTTTGCTGATGCTCTGGTATATTGCCCAGGATCTATAAACTTAAAGCCTTTTTCGAGATTGAGCTTAACTGATTTTAAAAGTGATTTTGAAATTAACGTTTTAGGCGCTGTAAAAGCCATTCAAAAATATCTACCCCTATTAAAAATTGGTAATGATTCGGCTATCCTTCTTTTTAGCACAGTAGCCGCTAAATTAGGAATGCCATACCATGCAAGTGTTGCAACAGTAAAATCAGGTATTGAAGGCTTAGTAAAATCATTAGGAGCCGAATTGGCACCCACCGTTAGGATTAATGCCATAGCGCCAACAGTTACAGATACCGGCCTAGCTTCTAAACTATTACGGAATGAAAAAATGATTGAAAGCATTTCCGAGCGGCATCCATTAAAAAAACTCTTAGTTCCTTCCGAAGTTGCCGAAATGGCAGCATTTTTATTATCTAATAAAGCCGCTTCTATGTCTGGACAGATATTTGAAATGGATTGTGGGATCGTTAGCTTTAAAACATGAGTGCCTTTAAAGCTTTTCTCGCCACATTGATGTCCAAGTACCGTGTTGTAAGTCCTATAAATGCAACACGTATTTATGATATTGAAATCAGTTCGCTAGACAACAAATCTATAAACCTTTCTCAATTTAAAAGTAAGTATTTGCTATTTGTAAATGTAGCTTCAAAATGCGGGTTTACGCCCCAGTACAAAGATTTACAAAAACTACAGGACAACTATGAAGATAAGCTTCAGCTTATTGGTGTGCCTTGCAACCAATTTGGACATCAAGAACCTGAAAACGCAGATACCATAAGCAACTTTTGTAAAAAAAATTATGGCGTAAGCTTTCTATTAACCGAAAAAATAGATGTTAAAGGTAAACAGCAACACCCTCTATATGCTTGGCTTACCCAAAAAAAACTTAATGGCCATTCAAATTCTTCAGTAAAATGGAATTTTCAGAAATACTTGGTCGATCCTCAAGGAGGCTTAATTAAATATTATTTTTCAACAACAAATCCCTTAAGTTCAAAAATTACGAAATGAAGTGATTTAAACTTTTTTTAAAAAAAATGAGAAGGGTTGTGGATATTTGTGTTGCGAAACATAAATAACTAAATCACAACCCTATATGTACTCAGTACT
>NZ_JBHMFC010000050.1:0-7148 GCF_042427585.1 Mariniflexile ostreae
GAAGCAATAAATTGGCAATAGATAAAAGTGAATCAGAGGACATAGAAATTTTTGCTCCAAAGTTCTTTCTTTTTTAGTTACTCCACAACTTTTTGCGTTGACCCCATTTTAGCATGCATTGTTTTTTTTTCACATAGACCGTCAAGTTTATGTAGAAGCGTCAAATTGCTCTCCTAACATTTAATATATTTACCAACTTATTATTTGTCAATAAAAACATCCATGCATAATATATTAGAAGTTGAAGCTGTTTCTAAAAGTTTTGGGCCTTTTAAAGCTTTAAATAATATCTCACTATCTGTAGAAAAAGGAAGTATTTTTGGATTATTAGGGCCTAACGGAGCCGGTAAAACCACGCTTATTAGAGTTATAAACCAAATTACCATACCCGATTCTGGCCAGGTTTTGTTAGATGGCGATTTGCTTAACGGCTCCCATATATCAGATATAGGATACTTGCCTGAAGAACGCGGACTTTACAAGAGTATGAAGGTGGGCGAGCAGGTCCTTTATTTAGCACAATTAAAAGGTTTGAGTAAAACAGAGGCCAAAACCCGACTGCAATATTGGTTTGATAGATTGGAAATAGGAGATTGGTGGAACAAGAAAATTCAAGAGCTTTCTAAAGGTATGGCGCAAAAAATACAGTTTGTGGTAACCGTGCTCCACGAGCCTAAACTGTTGATTTTCGATGAGCCTTTTTCTGGATTTGATCCTATTAATGCAAATTTAATTAAAGATGAAATTTTGCGTTTGCGTGAAAATGGGGCTACGGTTATATTTTCAACCCATAGAATGGAGTCTGTGGAAGAACTTTGTGATGATATTGCGTTATTACACGAATCTAACAAGATATTGGGAGGTAAATTGATAGACGTAAAACGACAATTTAAAACCAATACTTACGAGGTGGGCATTGTTGCTCCAGACCAAAATGCATTGCTAAACACGTTAAGTGATAAATTTCAAGTATCGCAAACCCATTTTAAGTCTTTGGAAAACGACTTGAAACTCAACATCAAAATACCTGAAGAGCATACGCCCAACGATTTGCTGCATTATTTAATGGCTCAGGGAAACGTATCGCACTTTGTAGAGTTGATACCAAGCGTAAACGACATTTTTATTCAAACCGTTAAGAATAATTAAGCATGAATCACTTACCTCTTATCATAAAGCGTGAATATTTTACAAAAGTGAAAAATAAATCGTTCATCATCATGACTTTTTTAAGTCCGATGATTATGATTGCGCTTATTACCTTTGTCGCTTATCTATCTCAGCTCAATAATGATAGTTTGCGTGTTATTTCAATTTTAGATGAATCTGGACTGGTTGAGGATGTTTTTGAAAACACCGAGGGCTTATCTTACAATAGGTTAACGGGCCTGTCTTTAGAGGAAGCCAAAACACTTGTTTTGGAAACTTCCGGCTATGGCTTGTTGCATATAGAGAACCAAGAAGACCTTAAGGAGCTGTCACATCATATTAAATTTTACTCTGAAGAGTCGCCCTCAATAAGTGTTATTTCTAACCTAGAATCTAAACTGGACTATAGGCTTAATAACCTTATTTTAGAGAAAAAAGGTGTTGACATTGAAATTATAAAAAACTCAAGGATGCATGTTAATATTGCTCAAGAAAATTTTGCTGGCGAAAAATCTTCTAAAATAGATAGTATAGTAAAACTTATTTTTGGAGGTGCTGCAGGCTATCTGCTTTTTATGTTTATTATTATTTATGGTAATATGATTATGCGAAGTGTTATTGAAGAAAAAACCAGCCGTATAATCGAAATTATTATATCATCTGTAAAGCCTACGCAGTTGTTGCTCGGTAAAATTATAGGAACGTCTTTAGCCGGGCTTACCCAATTTTTTGTATGGTTAATTTTAGGTAGTGTGTTGATTACTATAGTGTCGGTGGTTTTTAATATAGACGTAGCACAAATACAGTCGCCACAACAGCAATTAATGCAACAGAACTTGGCCAATGGAGAAATCAATGCCCAGGTTCAAGACGTTATGCTGGCTTTTTATCACTTACCGATTGCCAATCTTATAGTGGCTTTTGTTCTGTTTTTTATAGGAGGTTTTTTATTATATAGTTCTTTATATGCCGCCATTGGTGCCGCTGTAGATAATGAGACCGATACCCAGCAATTTATATGGCCCATTTTGGTGCCTTTAATGCTAGCCGTTTATGTTGGAATATTTACGGTTATTGAAGACCCCCATGGAGCGGTTTCCGTAATTTTTTCATTTATTCCTTTTACTTCGCCTGTAGTGATGCTTATGCGCATTCCTTTTGGGGTGCCACTCTGGCAACAATTAGTAGCCTTTTTATTGCTAATTGGTACGTTTACATTAACCGTATGGTTTGCTGCAAAAATATATCGGGTAGGTATATTGATGTATGGTAAAAAACCGAGCTATAAGGAATTGATTAAGTGGATTAAATATTAACATAATCCAAAAAAATAACAACCCTATGGCATTGATATTGAAATGAATACTTTTAAATGTTTTGCCCCTATGGTGTTTACTGCTTAAACATTAAGTTTTTTTTAAAAAAGATAAATATACCTGAGCCGATATGAGATAGAACTCATAAAAAGGATAGGTTATCTTAGTTTATCTTAGGTAATCTTTTTATATTAAACTTATATTAGAGAACGCATATGAATCTTAATTTTTAAATGCAAATCCTTATTTGGATACGGTTTAAAAAATGAAACTTAAAATATAAATAAAAAAATGCCTAAAATCTTAATAATTGAAGACGAAGCAAGCATTAGACGCGTGCTGGTAAAAATACTTTCTGAAGAAAATGAAACTTATGAAGTCGATGAGGCTGAAGATGGATTGGTAGGTCTGGAAAAAATAAAAAAAGAAGATTTTGACTTAGTGTTATGCGATATTAAAATGCCCAAAATGGATGGGGTTGAGGTGTTGGAAGCGGTTAAGAAGATAAAACCAGAGACTCCTATCGTTATGATTTCTGGTCACGGAGATTTAGATACAGCGGTTAATACCATGCGCATGGGGGCCTTTGATTATATTTCTAAGCCACCAGATTTAAATAGACTTTTAAACACGGTAAGACATGCGCTCGACAGGAAAGAATTGGTTGTAGAGAACAAACTTTTAAAAAAGAAGGTTGATAAGAACTACGAAATGATTGGAGCAAGTGATGCCATTTCTCATATTAAGGACATTATTGAAAAGGTTGCACATACCGATGCCCGCGTATTGATTACGGGGTCAAATGGTACGGGGAAAGAATTGGTAGCACATTGGTTGCATCAAAAGAGCGACCGTGCAAAAGCTTCTATGATAGAAGTGAATTGTGCGGCCATTCCAAGTGAACTGATAGAAAGCGAACTGTTTGGCCACGTTAAAGGAGCTTTTACAAGTGCAGTAAAAGATAGAGCTGGTAAATTTGAAGCGGCTAATGGCAGCACCATTTTTTTAGATGAAATAGGGGATATGAGTTTGTCTGCGCAAGCCAAAGTGTTACGGGCTCTACAAGAAAGCCGGATACAACGTGTAGGTAGCGACAAAGATATAAAGGTAGATGTGCGCGTGATTGCGGCAACCAATAAAGATTTAAAGAAAGAAATTTCAAAAGGAAGGTTTCGTGAAGATTTATATCACAGATTGGCCGTTATCTTAATTCATGTGCCAACATTGAATGAGAGACGTGAAGATATTCCTGTTCTTATTAACCATTTTGCCGCTAAAATCGCTGGAGAGCAAGGGAGCTCTGCGAAAGTGTTTTCTGAGGGGGCCATTAAATTGCTTCAAGAGTATGATTGGACGGGCAATATTAGAGAATTACGAAATGTGGTGGAGCGTTTAATCATTTTAGGAAGCCGTGAAGTGACGGAAGATGATGTAAGGTTATTTGCTTCAAAATAATAATAATAATAACAATAAGGTGATACCCATGAAGTGCGCGTGTTAATAACGGACGCTTCATGGGTATTTAATTCATGCGAGAAGGCTTAGTCTACATCTTCTTCCTGTACAGCAACAGCGGTAGAGGTTTTTTGATCAAGTAACGCTGTACATTTGTCCATTTCTGTAAAAGACGCTTTGGCAATTTCTCGTGTTCGTTTCACGTAAAATCGACCGTCTTCATTGGTGTTTGCATTCTCCACTTGTTCTAAAAGTTCTATGGCATCATAAACTTTGTTGTAAGCGGTTTCACAACCACAAGCTTTTAACTTGGGTTTTGCACGCTTAAAGGCTTCTAAAGATTTATACGCATACTCTTTTAAGTGGTAGATGTTGTTGGAATTGTATGCCGATTTTATATGCGAATAAGCATACACTAAATCGGAATCAGCTCCAGAACAATTCTCTTGTCCATACGAGAATGAAAACACAGCAATAAATACAAAAAGTAAGTAATTTTTTTTCATGGTAGTTAGATTTATAACATTAAGTAGGTGGCGCCAATTTAGTGAAGTTTTATAAATAAGCATTCGTTTTTTTGAATTTATTCTTTTAGTATCTTTATGGAAAATAAATTTAAAATAGAAATACATGAAAAATATAAAGCCATCAGATTTTAGGATTAGTACAAAGATGAAGCAGAAGGACCAACCTTCTAAATATGATTTGGGAGTTTCTAAGAAAAAAACTGAAAAGGCTTTAAAATCAGTCAGCAAAAAATTAGCAAAATTGCAAAACACCATGTATGCTCATGACAAGTACAGTGTACTCGTGTGCTTGCAAGGTATGGATACTTCAGGAAAAGATAGTTTGGTGCGCGAAGTCTTTAAAAGCTTTAATGCTCGAGGTATCGTGGTTCATAGTTTTAAGGTGCCAACCGATTTGGAACTTGGTCACGATTATTTATGGAGGCACTATATCGCACTTCCAGAACGTGGTAAATTTGGGGGTTTTTAATAGAACCCATTATGAAAATGTTTTGGTTACTAGGGTGCATCCACACTATATTTTGGGTGAAAAAATCCCATCGGTTACGTCTATTGATGATATTAACGACGCCTTTTGGGATAAGCGTTTTGAACAAATTAATAACTTTGAAAAACATATTGCAGACAACGGTACTATAATATTTAAATTTTATCTTAACATATCTAAAGAAGAACAACGAAAAAGATTGCTGAGACGCTTGGATAAACAAGAAAAAAACTGGAAGTTTTCTCCTGCAGATATCAAAGAACGCCAGCTTTGGGATGTCTATCAAGACTGTTATGAGGATGCCATTAATAGAACATCGAAAGCCCATGCACCATGGTATAATATTCCGGCAGACGATAAGCCCACTGCACGCTATATTGTCGCTAAAATTATGTATGATACTTTAAAGGCATATACAGATATTAAAGAACCAGAACTTAATGATGACATTAAAGCCAATTTAGAACTCTATAGGCAAATGTTAAATAGTGAGTCTTAAGATAATTTTTATTAAAACCTCACTTTTAGGAAAAGGATCCCTAAAGCACTATACCTTATTTACATGAAGAAAACAGCCCTATTTATTATTTTTTTTATTTCATTAAACATTTATTCTCAAACCGATGAAGTGGTTTTAAAACAACTATATTCAGAATCTTTGACCAACGGTAAAAGTTACGATTGGTTAAGTTATTTAACAACCCAAATTGGCGGACGTCTATCAGGGTCTTACAATGCCGAGAAAGCGGTGGCTTGGGCAAAAGAAGAGTTGGATAGCTTAGGGTTAGATAAGGTTTGGTTACAGCCAGTTATGGTGCCAAAATGGGTGCGCGGTACTAAGGAGTATGCATTTATTGAAACGACCCCTGGAAAAACAACCTCTGTTAATATTTGTGCTTTAGGTGGATCTATTGCCACCTCTCCCGCTGGTTTAAAAGCTCATGTTGTTGAAATACAGGGGTTTGAACAGCTTAAGGCTTTGGGTAAAGAAAATATAGAAGGTAAAATAGTGTTCTATAATCGGCCTATGCAAGCCAATCTCTTACACCCTTTTGAGGCATATAGGGATGGTTTAAACTTACGTTATCAAGGTGCTGTAGAGGCTTCAAAGTACGGTGCGGTTGGTGTTATTATAAGGTCTTTAAGCTTGAAACTGGATGAATTTCCGCACACAGGCGTTATGAGCTATGAGGGTGTGCCTGTAGAAAAACGTATTCCGGCCGCAGCAATTAGTACCAAGGATGCCGAACTATTAAGTACCATGTTAAAATTGGATAAAACTATTCATTTTTATTTTAAACAAAGCTGTAAGCAATTGGAAGATGTTCAATCGTATAATGTTATCGGAGAGATTACTGGTAGTGAATACCCGAATGAGTATGTGGTTGTTGGCGCTCATTTAGATTCTTGGGATTTGGGCGACGGCGCACATGACAATGGAGCAGGCGTAGTGCAATCTATGGACGTTTTACGTCTGTTTAAAAAAATAAAGATCACTCCTAAAAGAACACTTAGGATCGTTTTATTTATGAATAAGGAGAACGGATTACGAGGTGCCTTAAAATATGCAGAAGAAGTGAAAAGTAAAAACGAAAATCACATCTTTGCATTAGAAAGTGATACGGGAGGATTTATGCCCCGCGGTTTTAGTTTTGACTCTAAGGAAGCAGATTATAATCTAGTGCTAAGCTGGAAACCATTATTTAAACCCTATTTGCAGCAGTATTTCGAGCAAGGAGCAAGCGATGCGAACATAGGACCTCTTAAAACAAATTCGAATGTTCTTGCAAGCTTACGGACCGATAGTCAGCGGTATTTTGATTATCATCATGCTAGTACGGACACTTTTGATGCTGTAAATAAGCGTGAATTAGAACTTGGGGCGGCAACGATGGCGGCTTTGGTGTATTTGATGGATAACTATGGTTTGAAATAAAACATTCATGGAACGTGTGTGGTTTATCTACCATTTAAAACTGTGCTTTTATTTAACTTTACGATGGTGTAAACGAGTTATTACATGAACAATAAGACCAAAACCAGGTTTATGAAAAAGAGAGAAGCAGAAGTTTATAAAATCTATTAAGGAAAGTACTTTAACTATTTGTTTAAGGCAGTATCTCATAAAGTGTGTAAGTTTTAAAATCTCAGGTTAATATTTAGCCTGAGATTTTTTATTTATTAATTTTAAATTTTACACACTTATGAAACCAG
>NZ_JBHMFC010000051.1:0-2877 GCF_042427585.1 Mariniflexile ostreae
TCAAATCGTAAAAGATATGAGCAAGCAAACAATAAAATCAATTACTGGAAATCACCATTATGTAAATGCTTTTATTACGACTTTTAATAGTTAAATTGGTATAACAAGCCAATTTGAATTCTTCTTTGCAAAATTATATAATTCTGAAGTGTTTAAATTTAATACTTCTTCGCTCCATTCTATTTTCTGTAAATATCTACAAACTGTTTCAGAACAATCCATTGTATCCTCTCCTTCCAAAGAAACTCTGTTAGCATCTTGATCATATAGTACTTTATATTTAGATCTATCTTCAAAACTAGATGATATTGACTTACTTTTAAGCCATTTAATCCCTCCTGGAATGTCCAAATCGGAACTTTCATTATTTCCTGCACTACTACCAA
Organism: Mariniflexile ostreae; assembly: GCF_042427585.1. Taxonomy (NCBI): domain Bacteria; kingdom Pseudomonadati; phylum Bacteroidota; class Flavobacteriia; order Flavobacteriales; family Flavobacteriaceae; genus Mariniflexile; species Mariniflexile ostreae. Next base: position 387 of record NZ_JBHMFC010000051.1, read on the forward strand.
ATTCACAAGTACTAGCATCTATTCTACAAGTATTCTTTTTTGCGATGCCTTTTGCTGTCCACATTAATAAACGTGGTTTTAGTTCGCCTCTGGTAATTTCGTTGTTTGCTTGTCCTTTTAAAACAGTTTCCTTTTTTTCATAATAATATTCACCATCTATACTGTGGTTTTTAGTGTAATAGTTGGTACTGTCTCTTTTATCCTTTTCTTTACTGTATAAAACAAAGCTATCTTCTTTTCCAACTGCTGCAGGGCATAAAATGCACATATACATATCTAAAGCGTCGTTTATTTCTCTTTTATAATGCTTTTGGTGCATATCGAAATAGAGCTTTACATAGTCTAGCTGCTCTAGTATGGTCATGTTGCCAAGCATGGTTTTGGTTAGCTTTTTTCCATTACTATAGCCTTGTATATTCATGTCGCTTACTGCGGTTCTTACAAATAAAAACCTCTAACAATATCCATGCTGTCTTTGGAAGTGCTTTCACAAAGCCTTCTGTGGTCAGAGTTTAGCAGTGAGTTTTAAAAGTGTTTTCATCCTCAAAACGACAGACACCTTCGCATTCTTTTATAACGGCAGTTTTATGGATTAATTTAGCTTTATTCTTCCTTGGTCAGTAACTGGCTTTTGTTAGGTGGGCTTAACATATAAATACGATGGCCGCTGACATTGAAATAACCTTGGTCGTCTTTATAAATTTTAAAAATATCTCCACCAGAATCTTCTAATTGCAATGTGTCTTTCGTTATTCCTACAATATTTAAGAGTTCTTCATTGCCATTGAAACTAACTTTTGTTGCCATATCCTCTATTTTAAAAGCTACAGTGCCTTCATATTCTTCTCCCATTTGGAAACCTCCAAAATCAAAACTGTAGGTACCTTGCCATACGTAAAGTTTATCCAGCTTTTCGTTTTCATTTTTTAGCAAATTATGATAATGATTATTAACCTCCTCATCACTATGTGTAAAATCTTCATTAGAGTATTTTAACCATTTTTTGGACATCTTACCTTCAAAACGCTTAGGCATATTTGTCTCTTGCATTTCACCAAAGCTATCATAAGAGTCGTCTTTCAAGAAAGCTTTATTCGTTCTATATCCTTTTACAAAATAAGTGGTGTTTTTATCAATACATAACAATAATAAGTCATCTCCAGAAATATCACCTCTACAATATTTATTGTATACAAAACTAATTTCTTTAAATCCATCATCATCGATATCAGAAAGTTCAAAAGATTTAGCAATGAAATTTAAATCTGTCTCTACAGGGCAATCTAAAATAGAATCTTTTATTGACGTCAAACCAAACGAGTTCTGCAAAGAAACACTTAGTTTAAAAATATTTTCACCTTCACCCGCTTCATAATTAACATATTTCTCTATTTTAAAAATATTTTCACCTGATTTATCGTTCCATTTTTCATGGAATATCAGAGAATCATTTTTAACATTTGTTATCTCAAGAGCCTTAGCACTACTTTTGTTTTTTAAATTCATATTGCAAGAACTCAACAAACAAATTATTACAAGTATTTTTATTATCGATTTACCTTGTAGAAGATGCGGATCCGTCAGCATCAACATTGAATTTCTTAAGTTTTTTATCTTCATCTTTTATAATATAATTTTTAGGTTTCATGATACATGATTCATTTCCTTTTGTGACTGTCCCATAACATATTTTTTGCATTCCGGATATTTTTGACCCTTGATTACCTCCTAAATAAACATATTTAGTTCCTTCTTTGTTTTCCCCAATAACAAAAGCGACATGAGAATAACTCAAAACAATTACAGCTCCATAAAAAGGCGTTGTTTCTTCTCCATTTAGCCAACCATCAGGTTTATGCTTACTTTTATTCGCTGTTTCCTTATTTCCCCAATCAAAAGCCAATGCATTTAACCCTGTATTTGTTTTTTTATAATCATCTGTTTGCTCAAAACACCAATTTAAAAAGGCACCGCACCATGGAATTTCATGATTGCTTCCTTTAGAATTAGTTGTATTAAAATATATTTCAATTTTTTCTTTTAATGGAGAGTCCTTTTCCATTATACCTTGATATGTAATATATTCTCTTTCTGCAAAACTCATCCAAGGAGCTTTTGTTGCACTCTCATTATTTCCTGCACTTGTACCAAACTCACAAGTACTCACATCTGTTTTATAGGTGTTCTTTTTGGTTAGTCCTTTGCTATACCAACTATTTACTTCTTGGGTTACTTCCCACATATAAGTCGTCCCTTTGGCTTCTTTAGCATAACCTCGTTTGTATACTTTTTCCCTTTATCATTATACTTTCCAAAGAAATTAGTATTCTCCTTTTTCTTTATGAAAAGCAGGATTATTATAATAAAAATCGCTCGTATTATCCCATTGGCTATTTCGGAGTGATGGTGCCACGTGTTTCGGTCAAACCGTGCCACTTTGAAAGATACTGCAATTATATAAAATTTTATTGTTATTCGTTCTTTAAAGCTC
>NZ_JBHMFC010000052.1:0-2731 GCF_042427585.1 Mariniflexile ostreae
TTTTGACCAAGAATTATATAAAGAAAGATATGCAATTGAACGGACAAACGCTTGGATGGACAGTTATCGCTCACTACTAAATAGATTTGACACAACCATTGCAACTTGGTTGGGTTTCAACTATCTATCATTTATGGCAATATTCCTAAAGAAAATGAAAAGCAAAAAGTTTAAATGACCTCAAATATAAAATATTGGTTTCAAAGAGAAAAAGCCAAAACTAAAGATGAAGAACTAATAGAAAAAAAAGCGTTTTTACTCTATTTGGATGACGATATAAAGTATCTTTCCTTTGAAGATACAATAACTGCTTGTAGAAGATGTGCATCTAACTATGATTTAAAAAGTATGGAATTATGTCCTAAATGTAAAGAGCATTACAAGGGCATTGAGTATCCAACCTGCATTCAATGTCTGCCCGAAGACAAGCGAAAAGCTGCATTAGAAATGGTTGAATTTGGAAAAGAATGGCAAGCAATGCATAAAGAACTTGGAATTGACTGAAAATAAAAATGCCGAACACACAACAATGGCTATAAGCAATTGGGGTTTAAGTGCTTAACAGAAAATCAAAACATAAAACAAAGGTCTGTGCTAAACCGAAAAGTAAGAGCAAAAAATCCCAACTGCTCATAGCCAAAACCGTTGTGCATAATAACCACTCAATAGAAATCTAGGTAATGAATGAAGTCTAAGGAAGATTACAAAAAAAGAGTAAAAGCAAGAGTTCTATTATTAAAGGAATACATTTTAACGAATCTATTTAATAAAGAAAACATAACTGTTTTTATTAATGAAAAGTGGCTACTCTTCATTTTACCATTGATTTATGTTTTTCTAATAATAACACCATTAATTGAATGGATAGCCTTTATTCCAGATTATCTAAACATTTCGAGTATAAACCCACAAGACTATTTTGGAATAATTATAGGAGCCATATCATCTATTTTTGGTATCGTAATGGCTGTTGTTTTGTTATCTGTAGAATTTTTCAAAGAACGTATAAGTAAAGATGCATACGTAAATCCTTTAGAAAATCAATTAATAAGAAATTCAATATATACATCAATTAGTCTAATAGGAATTTCCTTTCTAGGGTATATACAAATTGAGTCATTTACGACATCTAAGTCCGTTTCAATTGGTTATTACATCGGTTTTATATTTATTTTTTATATCTACTCTGTATTTCCTGTATTGAAAACAATTATTGGAAAAAGTAGTAGGATAAAAAGTAATGTTGACTTGGTAAATAGCATAAGTTTAAATTCATTTCAAAATGTATCGAGACAACGGTTTAGAGATAATTTGGTTGAGGATGACACTTTGAAAATCTTAAAAAAAGAGTTGGATTCATATATTTTGTCTACCAATGTTACTGCTTATCAAAAAATAAATGATGATATAATTTCTAAAGCTTTAACCATTATTACAGATGGAAAAAATCGACAACAATGTGACATCGTAATTGGTGGAATTATATGGTTATGGCGGGAAAATTCAAAAACAGCAATAAGAGCAAGTGATAATCATTACTTTGAAACTTTATGGAGCTACATAAGTGACATTTATTTATACTTTGCTGATAAAAAAGCCCCTCTCTTGCACTTGCAAGATATGCACTCTTTCATATACTTAGACTTTTTCAAACTACACGAAAAACTGGGAAATTCAATACCACTAACTAATGCAATGGATTCAATTGAAGTTTCCTTTAAATCCAACTTAACAAACAACTGTCCTAAGCAAGAGAATTTAAAGCGTTTAGCTAGAATGTTTGAAGAAGATGGGCAATATGAGCCATCTTCAATAGATGATTCAATCCAATGGGATAGTATTAATGGCTTAATTGGATTAATGAGTAAAGTTCAAGATTGTGCTATCAATATAGGAAATAAAGATTTATTTGAAGAAAGTATTAGGAGGCATCAAGATATTTGTTCTGATATATATTATGGAGATTATCCAATTGGTAATTATCAAAAAAGATTCATTTTATGGAAAGAACTAACGTCTTCATTTTATAGTTCTAGAAAAGCATTAGAAATCGGTCTTTACGAAAACACCTTCGATTGTTTTAGAATTCCAAAAAATTTAATAGTTGATTTAATAGAGCGAAATTATGTCAAAGAAAAGGATTTAAGAGTTATAATTTCGAGTTATGCAGATTATATAATATTAGCATTCAAAGAAGGCAAATTATCAACTGATTCTTTAATCGGTACATTAAATGAATTTTGTTTAATAGGAGTTCATTGTCTTAAACACTATCAAAAAAATCCATTGGCAAAAAAAACAGTAAGCTATATTATCAAGGTGCTTAAGAATTTAAAGAAGTTGGCTGAAAAAGATTTGGCATCAATAAATCCTAATGATTATTTGAATTTAAAAGGTAAAATAAAGCACTTTATTAGTGTCGCAACTGATATGGATGGTTTTGACCCAGAAAAAAAGCCCGTTAAGAAATGGCAAAAATTACTAGATAATTTTCAAAATATTTCTAAGGAAAAAGAATTTAGCATTATAAAGTGGAAAATTGAGGAAAAACCAAAAAAATAACTATGCACAATAACTAAGAATTCGTTTTGCCGATAGGCCAAAAATGAATTCTGTGTTGACGAATGCGGTTGATTTGCCGTACTATGGGTAAAACGATACGTTTAGGGAAGGTTCTTTGGTGGCTAGGCTGTGATTGATGTGGTCAAAATATATAGCATTTACTCCTTTT
>NZ_JBHMFC010000053.1:0-5633 GCF_042427585.1 Mariniflexile ostreae
AATAGATTTGACACAACCATTGCAAGTTGGTTGGGTTTCAACTATCTATCATTTATGGCAATATTCCTAAAGAAAATGAAAAGCAAAAAGTTTAAATGACCTCATGGTTTAGTTTTAACTTTTTTATTAAAACCCTGTTTTTTGGGTTTCTTATTTCTAATAGTATTCTAACAATGCTAATATGCCATTATAAGAAATGATTAATGCAAAAAGAAGAGAGGCATACAACCCGATATTAACAAACAAGCTCGTTTTATAACCTTTCATAATCTTCTTACTATTCACGATCATAATAATCCCCAAAATAACCAAGGGCAGCACAAACACATTAAAAACCTGAGATAGTATTTGAATTTCAATAGGGTTCGCTCCAAATACAGGACCAATTAACGCTACTAAACAAGCTACAAACGTTATGATTCTAAATTGTTTTGAATTCGTATCTAATTCTCCAGATTGGTAATCGGCAATTAGTAATGGCGCAATTAACAAACAAGGGAAAATAGAGGATAGCCCTGCGCTTAATGCTCCAAAGAAGAAAATCGTAACGGCCCATTTACCTGCCACTGGTTCTAAGGTGTTTGCCATATCTAACACCTGTGTCACTTCTTTGCCCTCATAAAACAAAGCCCCAGCGGCAACAGCCATAATAACACCACTAATTACAAATATTAATATCGCAGCAGTAATGGAATCTCTTTTTTGTTGTCCTAGATTTTTAATAGTCCATCCTTTTCCTTTTACAAATAAGGGTCGCGATAAAAATGTAGCAGATGCCATGGTTGTTCCAACAAACGCTGCCACCAACATTTTACCTCCAGGTATATCTGGTATCGTTGGCACTAATCCTTTAATCACATCGACAGAAAGAGGCTGCACAAAGCATAATGACAATACAAATGACAGCCCCATTAAGGTTACGAATATGACCAATATCTTTTCAAAAAAAGTATATTTCCCTACCAACATCAATAAATAAAACACGACAATTATTACCATGGCAGTTATTAAAACGGTTTCGTATTTAAACGCATGTAAGCCTTCAAAATTTATGGCTAGTATTTCATAAATAATATTGGAAGATATACCCAAAATGCCCATTAACGAATTCCATTGCCCAAACGTAATCCCTACAATAATTAATATGGCTAAAATTTTCCCATATTTAAAGTGCTTTTTAAAGCCAAAAAGAGCTGTTTCTCCTGTAATTAGAGCATAATTTCCATACGCAAACATTAAAACTCCCGAAAAAAGGCAACTTATTAAAAGCACCCATAATAATTGCATATTAAATTTACTACCTGCCACAATCATGGAGGTAACACTACCCGTACCTATAGTGTAGCCAATTGCAAAAATACCTGGACCAAAACCCAGCACTAGGGCTATAATTTTTTTTAATAAAGATTTCTTTACTTTTAGTTCTGACATCATACTGGCAGTTAGTTAGTTAGTTAGTTAGTTAGTTGTTGGTTGGTTAGTTATCTAGTGTATTTTTAGTGTATTAATTTTTGCTACTGGCGGTGTGGTGGTATCTTGCCGTAGCATGCTCTCGTTATGGACAACGTTGTATCCCATCGTTTTTCATCACCAATTGCTGTGGTGAAATCGTCCTGAAGCATCATCTGTTCGTTGATACGTATGTGCTCCAAAATAATCCCGTTGCGCTTGAATAATATTTGCCGATGAATTTGCTGTAGCATAACCATTTAAAAAATTAACAGATTCACTTAAACAAGGAATTGCCAATTCATTTAAAACACATTGAGACACCACTTTATTTATAGACGGCTTCAATGATCGAACTTGGTTAATAATGGTTGGGTGCGTTAAAATATTATCATCTTCTTTTAAAACAGATACTAATTCCAACATAAAATCGGATTTTATAATACAGCCGTTAGTCCATATTCTAGCAATTTCACTTAAATTCAAGTGCCATTTATAGGTTTTGCCAGCTTCAGAAATTAATTTAAGCCCTTGATAATGATTCATTATCCTTGAAAACTGATACGCCTTAAGAACATCCTGTAGCTCAAGTTCTAACGGTGTTGGCTTTATATTGAAATGATCACTGGCCTGAAGCCGTTCTTCTTTATAGAAGGACGTGTAACGCGCAAATAACGCCGAAGCAATTAAGGTGCTTGGCGTTCCTAATTGTGCCGTAGCAATAGTTGTCCAATTTCCAGTGCCTTTGTTTCCCGCTTTATCCACTATTTTGTCTACAAGCCAATAATCGCCTTCTTTTTTTCTTAAAATAGCTATCGTAATACCTAATAAATAGCTATCGGCTTTTGCTTTCCATGATTCTAAAATAGCAGCAATTTCATCTGGATTATGGCCCATTATTTTTAGAATAGTATAGACCTCTGCCAAAAGTTGCATTTCTACATATTCAATACCATTATGAACCATTTTTACAAAATGCCCGCTGCCTTCTTCACCTATATAGGTACAACACGGCAAACCATTAGCATCTTTGGCAGCGATACTTTCTAGGTAAGGCTTTATCAAGTGATAGGTTTCTTTATTACCGCCTGGCATAATGGATGGTCCTTTTAACGCTCCTTCTTCTCCTCCTGAAACCCCTACTCCTATAAAATGAATTTTCTTAGATTTTAAATAATCATAACGTTCCTTAGTTTCTACATAGTTAGAATTACCACCATCGATTAAGATGTCGCCATCTGATAAAAAAGGGATTAAATCTTCGATAACTAAATCTGTAACTTTACCCGCATTTACCATTAGCATGATCCGCCGGGGAGTTTGCAAAGAATTTACGAAGGCTTCTATATTGGAAAAGGCTTGCGCTTGCTCTAGTTCTTTATAAGCATCTTTGAATGTGATGGCTACATCCTCTTCGCTACCTTTTTCTTCTCTATTGAAAATTGAAATTTTAAATCCTTTTTGAGCTAAGTTTCTACTTAAACTTTTGCCCATGACCCCTAAACCAAATAAACCGAATTCTGACTTCATTTTTAATTCCTTTATTATTTTATCAACAATTTCTTCTGGTTTTAAACTAATATTAATCTCCAAAGCATGCTCTGGAAACTCTAGCGTATCAAACTGCGATTGCAATAAATTGGATGACATGAAATGCTGTTCTCTTTTATTTATGCGTTCTAGAATCTGATTGAAACTTCCGGCTAGATGCACCCATTTTACTTGGTTTCGAATCTGGGCACTTAAAATATCCCTATAAGATTGCTTTAAAGCAGAACACACAATAATACAACTGTTTTGCTGGAGTTGGTTCTTGGCCAAATCGTTAAGGCTTACCAACCAGTCGTAACGATCCTCATCATTAAGTGGCATACCCTGACTCATTTTCTCTATATTCGATTTCGGATGATAATCATCTCCATCAAAAAACGGGATTTTTAAGTGTTGCGACAAGCGTTGACCAATAGTGCTTTTTCCACAACCAGAGACCCCCATTATAAAAATTACAGTGTTTAAATTCATATATTTTAACTACACTTTATTGTTTTTACAGTAATTAGTCTGTAACAGGTAATGTGCCAGCACCTAAAGTTGCTTCTTTAAACCATACTTCTGTATAGTCGCCATTGGCATATTGCTTTTTTATATCTCCATTATACGTTTCTGCACCAGTACTCCAAACGATGTTCTCATTGGGGTCCTTACCATTCGTTTGATTATAAGCCCCTTGCTTAAAAATTTGCGCCTCCCCTGCATAAGCACTTTCACGTTCTGTACCGTCGCGACCTATAGCTGCGTATAATGTTAATATTTGTTGAGGAATATCGGAATGTTTTACATATTCCGATTTTAATAAATTTTTACTGAATGTTTTAGTGTCATGGCCTTCACTTGTAAACGTGAGGTACATGATACCATCATGAACATTTATATCGTAGGTAAACTCCTCGCCCAGTGCGATACCGTCTTTTGGTTCTTCTGGATATGATGTGGGGCTGGTTCCAACAACAGACATATCATACCCCCACACGGCTGTAGAATAATCCCACCTTTTAGAGTTATCACCTTCGGTATTAATTTCATAATTCCAGAAAACGGAGCCCTTGGTGTGTCCGGGAAATTTTTTATAAAATATTTTTAAAGGTTCATTTTCGTGCCCTTCCATACTATGAATCTGCCCAATAACAACCGAGTAGGATGCCGCAACCCTGGCATCACCAGAAGCTGACACTTGCATGACCTTTAAGGCACCTGTTAATCTGCCACCTGTTTCGGGCATCCATTGCTCTATCTGCCCCAGTTCCGTTCTCGTGTTGTTAGAAGTACGTGATGTAATACCAGAATTAGGTGTTTTATATACTACCCAATCGGTTTTGCCATCATTTGAGGTATAAAAAAAATCTTTATGTTCCGTATCTACTAAATTTTTAAGACTGGTACCATCGCCGCAAAGAATACGCCATTGGTCCATGAAAGGTATTACATCACTGGGATAAACAGTAGTTTTATCAGCTTTAGGCTCAGACTTTTTAGGGGCATCTACGCAACTATTAAGTATTAGTGCCATTCCTATAATTAAAAGAGATTGCGATACTAATTTCAGGGTTTTGTTATTCATTTTAGTCATATTTTATTAGAAACCTGCGTTTGGTTTACCAAATTGGTGTACCAAATATACTTATATTTAATTATTATGAAAATTTATTAGGCATTAAATATTAAAAACAACAAAAGAAGCTTGCTAATTATACAATATTGACTTTACTAAGAAGCTATTATTATGATAACCATTATTTTAAAATTTTAAAAAGAAATTAAGATGATATAGCTAACAGTGTTTTAAAAAAACAAAGTCGTAATACGTTAGTAATGTATTGGCGGTTTACTAAAGCTGCAGCCTAAGTGGTTTTATCCTTTTATAGTGTTCTGCTTTTAGGGAAGTTTATATAGAGAGATTAAAAGAGCCTAAGTATTGATAATACGCATAACCGTTAGGCAGTTTCAATTCCTTTATGGGACGATTAAAAGTTATATAATACAAGACATTGAAACAGGGCTTTACTAATTTCAATTCCTTTATGGGACGATTAAAAGCAACATCGCTTCAGCTTCATCCCAATGTTTTATATCATTTCAATTCCTTTATGGGACGATTAAAAGATGAGTAATTATGCGGGTAATAAGAATGCAGAAAAAATTTCAATTCCTTTATGGGACGATTAAAAGTTATACTAGATTCTTTGAGAGTCTAGGTGTTGAAGCATTTCAATTCCTTTATGGGACGATTAAAAGGAGTCGGATTGGATCTAAATTAGGTCAAAATTTAAATTTCAATTCCTTTATGGGACGATTAAAAGGCTGTTCAAAACGGTTTTGTTGGAACAGAAACCGAGATTTCAATTCCTTTATGGGACGATTAAAAGAGATACAAGCAACTGCGGGGCTTTTCAACGCAGTATCATTTCAATTCCTTTATGGGACGATTAAAAGTATTGAGGTGGGTTCTTTGGTCTATGCTCCTTATAAATTTCAATTCCTTTATGGGACGATTAAAAGCCAAGACGGTGTTGTTGGTCCCGCTGGTTACTTCGGTTCGATTTGTGCCAGTGATTTCGGTTTTATAGTGCCAGTCATTTCGGTTCAAACCGTGCCATTTTTGACTGAGCATTAAAAACCTATAACGG
>NZ_JBHMFC010000054.1:0-17528 GCF_042427585.1 Mariniflexile ostreae
TAAAAAAAACTTAAAGACTATCAAAAAAAGCAAAGAACCCACCTAATTCTTTGCTTTTTTTTATTGTTATTAATCCATTAAGCCTTACTTCTGAAAGTGCCTATTTTCTAATAACAGTTTTTATCATACTGTGATCACTTTTCTTAGTGTTTATTTTTTTAGAAGCAACAACTTCCAAGTCCTTTGACGTCCATATTTGATCGAGGGCAAGAAACGGAAGGCCCCAAAACCAAGTTTCTCTAAAACCATTTCCTTTTGATGAAAAGTAAAACTCATAATCCCTTTTTAATGCTTTTAAAAACAGAGACTCATAAGGCACATTAAAATCTCCTACAATAACCGTATTGTGCTTGTCTTTTTTTATAGAATAAAAAAACTTAAACTCCCATGCCCTTGGAACATCAGAGCTTCCTGTCATATCTAAAGCATAAAAATTAACACCATTAGTCTTAAAATTTATAATTGTAGAACTAAACTTTGACGTTTCCTCGCGTATAATTTCAATTGGTGTTTTTGAAAAAATCCGAAGCTCACTCTCCGATATATAGAAATAAGACTTGGGGTATTTTAATTGTAAAGCCTCAAGGTCATGCTCATTAGATTCTGTTAAAACCATGACATCAGGCCTACTCCCATGTGCTTTAAAAGCTGTTTCAAAACCATGATTTCTACAAGCATTCCAAAACACAATTTCTAAATCTGTTTTTTTAAACGTTTCTGGAAAACTTACACTAAAACTTCGTCCCAACCAGACCAATAGCAATAGACCTGCCAATATTAAATTATATATTCTCCATTTTCCTAAAAAAACAGAAAGCCCTAAAACAATCATAATGATTATAGGTAAAGCAAAAAAATAAAAAAACATGGAAGATTGATAACTACTGTCTTTTATATAAAAATGAAGCGTTAATAAAGTCGCAATGATTACAATATTAATAAGTCGGTATAACGCCCTTATAAGCTTCAACATTATCGCAACGTATAACCTTTTGCTGCCCACCAAGGCCTTACTTCTACTTCTAGCCTTCCTGCTTGCACCATAGGGTCTGCTTTAGCCAAACTATCGGCCATTTTCAAGTTAGGCACGCTATATATGGTAATGCTCTTAATATCGTCTTCTGTAACCAGTGGCCCTGATATATCGGCATAGCCCAATTTATACATTTTGGCAAGATATTGTTGGTGTTCCCTTTGCAGTAATTCCACTTCTTCTTCTATCGTGGAACGAATGGGCCCGTTTTTTAAAAACGCAACATAATATTGTTGCATTAAAATAGTATCTTGGGTATCCTCATCAATATAGTCATAGGTTTTATACCCTTTGGCTTTTAATTCTGCTTTGATCTGTTTTGTTGATTTTTCAATCTTTGTTTCTAAAGCTTTAATAATCGAATCGGATTTGGCATCTATAATCTCCTGCAAATCAGAATCCATGTCCGAATCAGATGTTTTAGATTCATTCTTACAAGAGCTTAAAAATAATAAGATCAGGATTATAAGTAAAGAATTTTTCATGTATCAGTTTTTCAATATTACTACTGCTTCCCCCATACTTTAAAAGGGTGACTACTTAATTGAGAATTATAGAACTTGATTTGGCCGGTAACTTCTGCTCCCAACCATTCTGGTATTTCGAACGTTTCGTTTTCGAAAGCGAGTTCCACTTCTGCCACAACCAATCCTTTATTATCCCCAAAGAAAACATCTATTTCAAAAGTATGGTTTTTTACTTTTACTTCATAACGTTCTTTATCAATAATTGTTGGCTCACAAAGTTTTAAAAGTGCTTCAGCCTCACTTTTTGGTATTTCTTTTTCCCATTCAAATCTGGATAAGCCGTTCTTTGATGATTTTCCTTTAACGGTTAAATACCCTTGATCATCTTTTAATCGCACGCGAACAGTACGCTCTGGATGGGTGTTTAAAAACCCCTGGGATATTCTTATTTTTTTAATTGCTTCCTTTTTAAAAGCATCGGATGTTACCAAAAATTTACGTTCTATTTCTATCATTATCTTCCCAATGTTTTTATAATATCTGATGGGATTCGTTTTAGATTGTAATTATTATTATCCAACCAAATCATGGCATTGGCAATGGTTTCAGGATGAATGGATCTATATTTTTTTAAACGTCCTACCAATAAAGGGTTTACTATTTTCATTACCCAATTCCCAATGGTTTCCATGGTACGGTTTTCTTTTCTATCGCCACTTATCAAAGAAGGTTGGAGCAAATATACATGAGGAATGTTTTGCGCTAAAACCTTTTCCTCCATATCACCTTTAACCGTATTGTAAAAAACAGAACTGTTTGGATCTGCACCTAAAGCCGATATCGCTAAATAACTTGAAATACCATTAAGATTGCACAATTTAGCGGCATCTACAGGGATGCCATAATCGATTTTCTTATATTTATGATGATCGGGTGTTTTCGCTTTGGTAGTACCAATGCAACAAAATACCACATCCCCTACAAAAAGAGATTTATAGTCCTTTAAATGGAAAAGATCGACAAGGTGTTCTTGCAATTTAGGATGTGATACACCACACGTTTTTCTTCCGAAAACCAAGATGTTCCGATAACGGGCATCTGCTAACAGCTTTTCTAAAAGAACCCCTCCAACAAGTCCTGTAGCACCCAAAATAATTGCTGTTTTCATTCCTTTATTTTTAAAACAATTCGCTATCTTTTTATAATTGTTTATAATACCACTATTAGCTTTGATAAAGATATTATAATTTTACCACATGCAAACCGATAAGCTTATACGAAAAATAATCCATGTAGATATGGACGCTTTTTATGCGTCTGTAGAACAATTGGACAACCCCGCACTAAAAGGGAAGCCCATTGCTGTGGGCGGTAGCGGTAAGCGTGGTGTAGTAAGCGCCGCAAGCTATGAGGCTAGAACGTTTGGCGTAAAAAGCGCTATGTCTGGAAGCTTGGCGATTAAATTATGCCCTGAGCTTATTTTCGTGAATACAAATTTTGATAGATATATTGAAATCTCAAAAAAAATTAGAAAAATTTTTTTTGAGTATACCGATTTAGTTGAACCTTTGTCTTTGGATGAAGCCTATTTAGACGTTACTAAAAACAAAAAAGGAAACCCCAGTGCCTCTCTAATCGCTAAAGAAATTAGAGACCGTATTTATAATGAAGTTGGATTAACGGCATCGGCAGGAATTTCCATAAATAAATTTATTGCCAAAGTAGCAAGTGATTACAACAAACCTAACGGACAAAAAACCATAAACCCAGAAGAGGTTACTGCTTTTTTAGAACAGCTGGATATTCGTAAATTTTATGGGGTTGGCAAAGTAACTGCAGAAAAAATGTATCAAAAAGGGATCTTTACGGGTATGGATCTAAAACAGAAATCTATAGCATACTTAGAGGAACACTTTGGAAAATCTGGATCTTACTACTTTGATGTGGTAAGAGGCATTCATAATAGCGAAGTAAAACCTAACCGTATTAGAAAAAGCTTAGCGGCAGAACGTACATTTAGCGAAAACTTATCATCTGAAATCTTTATGCTGGAAAAGCTAGACCAAATTGCAGACGAAGTCTCTCGCAGATTGCTTAAAAACAACGTTGCAGGAAAAACCATTACATTAAAAATAAAATATAGCGATTTTACTTTACAAACACGAAGTAAAACCCTACCCTATTATATTAATGATAAGGATATTATTTTTGAAACGGCCAAAGATTTACTATATCAACAAAAACCAAGTAATTCTGTTCGTTTATTGGGTATTTCATTATCCAATTTAAACACGGAGACCCAAAAAAAAATAATTCAGAAAAGCGTGAGTGTACAACTGAAGTTCGGATTTTAAAACGCCATTTAGAAGCTATTGTGTATAACAATGTGTAAAATTGATATGTATTAACAAAAAAACGTTCCTGTTCGTGTTTTTCTCAAAATACATCATAATTAAAAAAGACACTATTTAGAATTATTAAAAATAGCGTAGGTTTTTTTAAAAAATCCCAATTAAATAACGGCATTACTTTCTATTCCATAAATATTTTAACAACTCATTTTATTTTTAAATAAAACCTCTATATTTATTTGGACTTAGTCTAAATAACATTAATTTTGGCGAAAAATATTAACATGTTTCTAACCAAAAAATATCCAGTTGTCCTTTTGTTTTTATTAAGCATCGCTGTATATAGTCAAAATGGGAGCATTAACGGTAAGGTCGCTTTTGATAATAATGAGCCCGTTTTAGGGGCCTATGTCGCTTTAAAAGGAAAAAATACCGAGCTACAAACCTCTACAGGCATAGATGGAGCCTTTGTTTTTAAAACCATTCCTTACGGGTCTTATACTATAAAACTCTACTCCCTAAACGCCAAACCTAAAACGATAAAAACCATTTTAGAAACTTCTGAAAAATCAGAAAACATCATCTTGGAACTCACAGATTATCAAGATTTAGATGAAGTTTTGGTAAAAACAAAAACCCAGAAACGTATCATTGAGGACAAAGGCTTTGCTGTTAATGTTATCAAAACCAAAGAAGCTAGTTTACGTAACATTCAAACAAATGAATTATTAAATACTACAGCCGGTGTAAAAATTCGGCAAAATGGTGGTTTAGGCTCTGAGGTTAGTTATAGCTTAAATGGCTTATCTGGAAGTGCTGTTAGAATTTTTATCGATGGAATCCCTATCTCTATATACGGTTCTTCATTTAACCTTAACAGTATTCCTCCTTCCATGATTAAACGCATTGAGGTTTACAAAGGAGTTGTCCCAGGGCATTTGGCAGACGATGCTTTAGGAGGTGCCATCAATATTGCATTACATGATGATGCAAAAACGAACTTTAACGCATCTTTTTCTTACGGCTCATTTAACACCATCCAAACCAACCTCAATGGTTTATATCGTTTTGATAAATCTGGTTTTACTGTAAAGGCATCCCTTTTTAATAATTATTCTGATAATGATTATAAGGTTTCGGGCAGAAGTGTTTTAGTTACTGGCTTAGGAGGCGTGCAAACTCCAATTACCGCTAGAAGGTTTAACGATGCGTATAGATCTACAGGTGGCATGCTGCAAGTAGGTTTTACGGATGTAAAATGGGCCGATCAATTTTTTGTAGGTTTTACAGGTTCTGATGATTATAAAGAAGTGCAACATGGTGCTTTTATGACGATTATTCCTTATAAAGATAGGTTTTTAGAATCAGATGCCATGCTAGCAAGCCTTACCTATCAAAAGGAAAATCTTTTTACCAAAGGATTGGATTTAAATATGCATGGTCTGTACGGCAAAAGAAACCGTGCAGTAAATGATACCGTTGCCTGGGCGTATAGTTGGACTGGAGAAAAAGCTATTGATTTTAGAGGAAATGAGTATAAATATTCATGGGGCTCTCAACAAGAAGGAGGCCCTACCTTAGCGAAAATCAATAGAAAGGTAGCGTCTATTAGAACAGGCTTATCTTACACTATTAACAGCCACCATAAGTTTTTATTAAACCATGTTTATAACGGCATTGACCGGGAAGATAGCGATGCTTTAAAACCTGTCTTGGAAAACACATTTAAAGGGACAAGGGATTTATATAAAAACATATATTCTTTAAGCTACGAATTAACTGCTTTTGAAAACCAACTAAAAGTTAGTCTGTTTGGAAAACATTACCAACAAAAAACGATAAGTATCGATCCCGCAATAGAAACAGACTCTAATGGAAAAAACATTATAATAAACGAAACCATAAGTAGCAATAAAAAGTATGAAGGCTATGGGTTTGCTGCTTCTTATGCAATAATTCCAAACATCACCTTGTTAACCTCGGCAGAAAAAGCCATTCGTTTACCCAATGAAACTGAAGTCTTTGGAAATGATGGTGATAATGTTGTAGCTAATCCAACCATTAGACCAGAGCTTAGCAACAACTATAATTTCGGTTTTAGATTTGGATCATTTAAAATTAAAGAACATGATTTTACAGTTTCAACCAATCTTTTTTCACGAAACATTAAAGACAGAATTGGATTGCCTATTGAAACATCACTAAATATAGATAATGAATTAATACTTTATGTAAATCAAGGCAGTGGAACCTCTAGAGGAATAGATGCGCAATTAAACTACACTTATAATAATAATTTTGCATTCAACTTTAATGTGTCTCGTTTCGATTTAAAAATTGAAAACAGAGGAATAGAAATTGATGTTCCCAATACACCTTTTTTCACCATGAATGGTAGTTTACGCTATTCGTTTAAAGATCTAATTCAAAAAAATACACGATTAAATCTTTTTTACACCATGTACTTTACCGATGAGTTTTCGTACTTAACATCGCAAGGCGCAAACACTATTGGTGACGATTTTTTTAAAGTGCCCCAACAACTATCACAAGATATCGGACTTAGCTATACCTTCCCTAGTAATAAGCTTGTAATGAGTTTTGATGTCAAAAATATATTTGATAAGCCTATATACGATAACTTATCTGTACAAAAACCGGGAAGAGCTTTTTACTTAAAGCTAAATTACAAACTTAAATAATTTTTAACCTTTTAATAAAATCAAAAATGAAACGTAACTTTTTAAATTTAAAATTCTTAACATTAGCAATACTAACTACAGCGCTAATAACGTCTTGTAGTAGCGACGACAGTAGTCAAATTGTGGATCCAGACCCAACAGAAGGCTCAAGATGGATTACATTAGCAGCGGCTAAAATGGGAGAAAATCCAGGCGATGGTAACGGAGGCACATTACTTTATGCAGTAAGCATTGAAGATGCTAAAGATCCTACAAAATCCATTGCTCCTTTTGATAATGGTTTTATCGCACCTTCAAATAGAACGGCTAGATTACAATCTTCTGAAGATGGCAGCACTATATTTAATATTAGTTACGCAGGAGACACCGGTGGAAACTATTCTAAATACACAGTAAATGGAGGACAAAATTTTACAAAAACAGGATCAGAGGTAAGTATTGTCCAATATGTAGGAACTGCTCCAAGATGGGTTAAGTTATTTGATGGAGATAAAACCGGAGCTGCCGTATATGTATCAACAGAACATGAAACTGATGCAACAGACGATACTTATATACGTACAAATGCTAAAATAGGTGTGGTTACTTTAGACTTGGTAAATTCTAAAATAAATGAATTTGAAGAACATAGTATTCCTTTAAGTGATGAAGAAGAAGCCAACGGTTATTATTTTTCTAGAATTGATATGCCTGTTTTAAATGCTGCGGGAGATAAATTATATATTGGAGGTCGTTTAAGTAAGGTTGATCCTACTACTACAGAAAGTGAAAGTGATTATGAAATATTAGGGTCTAAAACAATTGTATTAGATTACCCTTCTTTATCAAATCCAACAGTAATTACATCAACTGTAGGGCACGGTAATACTAACGGATACCGAAGCATTAATGCTTTCGAATACAACGGAAGTGTTTATCAAGCAAATCAAAACGACCCAAACGGTTCTCATATTTTAAAAATTGGTGCAGACAACAAATATGATAACACTTACAAGTTTAACTTAAGCGATGCTTTAGGCGTAGAGGATGCTTATATTCTTGCTTGGAGACCGGCAGCAAACGGGAAAGCTGTAATCGCATATCGTCATGCAGGATCCGTAGAAGGTGTCGCTGGTGCACAAGGCTTTTTTGCTCTTGCAGACTTAAACACTAAAACAGCTCAAAAACTGGAAACCATTCCTTATGATCCAGATTTCTACTTATTCCAATACCAAGGATTTGTTGTTGATGGTACAGAAATATACGTAACCCAAGCCCCTGTTGGGAAAAACGGAAACATTTACGTTGTTGAAACAGAAACAGGAGAAGTAACCAAAGGTGCTGAATTAGTAAACGTAGCAGGAAGCCACTTTATTGGTACTTTCTAATAAGAGATAGAGATATCATATCTAAAAAACAAAGATAAGGCGGGTTTAAAATCCGCCTTATCTATTTAAACTTAGTCTATTGCCTGAGTATAAAAACTAAAAAAAGCAGGCATTAAATTAAATGCCTGCTTTTTTAGTTTTATAAGTTCCAAATGGAACCTTTATCTCATTCAATCTTAATACCCTTTAATCAAAAATAAAGGGATTAAATATGATGCTATAAACTACATGATGTTATTTCTGAAACCCGTAAGGTATTAACCATCCCTTTATCTTTTATTGGCATAGCAGCCAAACTGATTAACATATCGCCAACTTCTAAATAGCCTTGTTTACAAGCAATGGCATTTACATCTTCAATTGTTTCATCTGTGCTTACAAACTTATCGTAGTAAAACGCTTTTACGCCCCAAAGCAGACTTAACTGTGTCAATATACGCCTGTTAGAAGTGAATACTAAAATATGTGAAGAGGGTCTCCAAGCCGATATTTGAAATGCCGTATAACCACTATTAGTTAAAGTAGAAATAGCTTTTGCATTAATTTCATTTGCCATATTAGCGGCATGATAACAGATCGCTTTTGTAATATATCGGTTGGTACGGATATGAGGTGGCAATTGTGGTACTTTTATAAGCGGAGAATCCTCTACGTTTCTTAAAATATTTGCCATTTGTTTAATTACTTGAACTGGGTAAGCTCCAACAGAAGTTTCTCCCGAAAGCATTACAGCATCTGCACCATCCATTACAGAGTTGGCAACATCATTAACCTCTGCTCTTGTAGGTGTTAAACTATCGATCATGGTTTCCATCATCTGCGTAGCAATAATCACCGGAATTCTAGCTTTTTTAGCTCTTAACACCAATCTTTTCTGAATAAGAGGTACTTCTTCCGCAGGTACTTCTACACCTAAATCTCCTCGCGCAACCATCAAACCATCACAATATGCCACGATTTTATCAATGTTTTCTACAGCCTCTGGTTTTTCAATCTTGGCAATAATCGGAATTTTATGGGCACTATGTTTATTGATCAAATCGCGAAGCTGAATTAAATCTTCAGCATGGCGTACAAACGATAAAGCAAACCAATCTACATCTTGGCCTATAGCAAAAATAGCATCTTCAATATCCTTTTCTGTAAGTGCAGGTTGTGATATATCGGTATTAGGAAGGTTTACTCCTTTCTTAGACTTTAAAGGCCCGCCTTGAACAACAAGCGCTTTAACTTCATCTATTTTGTTAGACGATATAACCTCAAAGTGTAACTTACCATCGTCTAGAAGAATACGCTCTCCAGGTTTCGCATCCAGAGGAAACCTTTCATAGGTCATATAAACGCGTTCCTTTGTCCCGACAAAACGGGTCCCGGTCGCAAATATAATTTCATCCCCAGGCTCAACAAACACATCGTCTTGCATAGTTCCAACACGAAGTTTTGGGCCTTGTAAATCCGCTAAAATAGCTGCAGTAAACCCAAACTCCTCATTAAGATCACGTATCATTTTTATACGCTCTGCAACATCTTTATAATCGGCATGAGAAAAATTGATTCTAAATACATCGGTACCTGCTTCAAGCATTCCCTTTAGAACTTCCTTTGTACTAGTAGCAGGTCCTAATGTTGCTACTATTTTTGTTTTTTTTGTTATTGACATTAGTTAAAAATTAAATTGTCTTTTGATTTTAATTGACTTGCATCAATGCTATACGCTGTTGTTATTTGAGAACTATCTAGTATCGTTTTCAACAGTTGTTTTTCTTCGGTAAACTCCAACGGGCTGTCTATTTTTAGAAAATAATTTACACTTTTATTTTCAGGTATTAAATAGCTCGTTTGCGATATCTGCTCGGCTGTTTCAAATAAAGACCCCATAGCCGTTTCGCTAAGTATTTTATTTTTTGAGGTATTGGACACCAAGCTCCAAGTAATAAGCTGCTTACAATCTTCCCATTCAAAAATAGCATAGGTGGATTTATCGTTAAAATAATCGAGATCTTTTGATCTTCTTTTTAAGCTTATTTTTAAATTTTTATTTAATAGATATGCTAGACGATAGTCTTCTAGTGAACAATGAATCGCAATCAATGTACAAGGGACTTCATCAAAAACATCATCTAGAATAAGTTTGTGTATAGCCATAACTTACATTAAACAAAGATGTAAAGGTAATATTAAAAATACATAGTTCTCCTAAGATTGTATTAATCTTGAAACAAATCATAACGAAAACGTTATAGTGTTACCGGATAACAGGTAGATTTCAAGCGCTTGTAAGAAGTGCTTTTAAATAAATTTAGATATCTTATTTTGAAACACAAAAAAGGCTCGTTTTGATGCCTTTTCTTCAGCTTTCTTTTTTGAAGTAGCCCTAGCTTTTGCTATTATCTTATTATCGATGGATAATTTTACCGAAAAATGCCGAACATCGTCATTTCCGGTATCCTCATAGACGTGGTAATCGAACGTTTTCTTTTCTTTTTGGCACCATTCAATTAAAAGGCTTTTATAACTGATTACCTTGCCCTCTAAAGTCTCTATATCTACATACGGAATGATAACGCGCTTATAAATAAACTTTTCGCAATGCTTATAACCTCTATCTAAGAAGATAGCCCCTACCAAAGCCTCAAAAAGATTCCCATAGATATTGTCTCCAAATTGACCAGAAGGGATTTTACTTTTTACAAGTTCTAAAAGCCCCAACTCTTTACCCAAATCATTTAAGTGCTCTCTACTTACAATTTTAGAGCGCATTTTGGTAAGATACCCTTCATCCCCACTTGGAACTTCTTGGTATAAATGCGACGCTATAACAGCACTTAACATGGCATCACCTAGAAACTCTAAGCGCTCATAATTAATAGCATTACCATCACTATCCTTAATATTCATGGAGCGATGGGTAAATGCTTTCTGATAAATCTTTATATTTTTAGGCTTGTGATCTAAAATTCGAGATAATTCCATAAAAAAATTCCCGTTCTCTTTAAAACGGGAATTAAATATGTTACGAATGCTGTATTTCATCTGATGATCAGTTGTTTTATTCCAAAGTCAGGTATAACAAATCAACTTTCACTTTTTTTAAAAGCTCAATATATTATATAAGACTTATGAGTCATTCGCATTTTAACTTATTTTCTTAAACACGACACAAGCGTTATGACCGCCAAATCCAAAAGTATTGCTCATCGCTACATTCACCTCTCTTTTTTGGGCCTTATTTAGAGTTAAATTTAACTCTGGATCGATATTCTCATCTACAGTAGTATGATTTATCGTTGGCGGCACAATACTGTGCTCCATAGCCAAAATAACCGAAATAGCTTCAATAGCTCCAGCAGCACCCAATAAATGGCCTGTCATGGATTTCGTTGAATTAATATTTATTTTCTTAGCATGATCACCAAATACATTAGAAATGGCTTTTAGTTCTGCTACATCACCAAGTGGTGTAGAAGTTCCATGTGTGTTAATATGGTCGATATCCTCTGGTTTAAGACCGGCGTTCTCTAAGCAATTTTTCATAACTTGAATCACCCCTAATCCTTCTGGGTGAGGCGCTGTCATATGATATGCATCTGAAGACAAACCACCTCCAGCTACTTCTGCATAAATTTTGGCACCCCTTGCTTTCGCATGTTCGTATTCTTCCAGTATCAATGCTCCTGCTCCTTCCCCTAAAACAAAACCATCTCTGGTAGCATCAAAGGGACGTGAAGCTGTTTCTGCACTTTCATTTCTGGTAGATAGCGCATGCATCGCATTAAATCCGCCCATTCCAGCAATGGTTACCGCAGCCTCGCTCCCACCTGTCACCACGACATCACAATGCCCCAAACGAATTGAGTTTAGAGCATCAAACATGGCGTTGGCCGAAGATGCACAAGCAGAAACCGTTGTATAGTTCGGTCCCATAAATCCATATTTAATGGATATATTACCAGGTGCAATGTCAGCAATCATTTTAGGAATAAAAAACGGATTGAACCTTGGTGTACCATCCCCGCCAGCAAAGTTTAAAACTTCCTGCTGAAATGTTTCCAGACCTCCAATTCCGGCGCCCCAAATAACACCAACACGTAATTTATTGATCCCTTCTAAATCTAATTTAGCATCGGCAATGGCTTCATCTGCAGCCACCATAGCATATTGCGTAAATTTATCCATTCTGCCTGCCAGCTTTCTGTCTATAAAGTCAGTGGCTGTAAAGTTTTTCAACTCACAGGCAAATTTGGTCTTAAATTTTTCGGTATCAAAATAGGTTATAGGCGCAGCACCGCTCTTACCACTAATCAGACCTTCCCAAAACTCATCTTTGGTATTGCCAATTGGTGTTAAAGCCCCTAATCCTGTGACTACAACTCGCTTTAATTCCATGAATTTTATTCTTATTTTGCAGCTTCTATGTATGATATAGCTTGACCTACTGTTGCAATGTTTTCAGCTTGGTCGTCTGGAATCTGGATATCGAATTCTTTTTCGAATTCCATGATCAATTCTACCGTATCTAATGAGTCCGCTCCTAAATCGTTTGTGAAGCTCGCTTCAGTTACAACTTCGTTTTCATCTACTCCTAGTTTGTCTACGATAATCGCTTTTACTCTTGATGCAATGTCTGACATAATCTTTAATTTTAAGTTTTAATTAGTTGGCAAAAATAAAAAACTTTATTTTATAAAACACCTTTATAATAAAAATGTGCTGGTAATTTACTAAAATTACTTTTAAGTAATTAATTTTGTACCCTAATTGTTAATAATATTACTTTTTTAAATTTGAACAAAACTAACACTATTGTTGATAAAATGAAATGTGTTTTGACGAAATTATTAACATTACAGGATTTAATGCATAAATCCACAGGACATTAATATAAAAACATAAACTTCGAAATGAAACGAATAGTAATTTTTGCGTCCGGAAGCGGATCGAATGCCGAAAATCTAATTAAGTTTTTCCAAGATAGCAAAAAGGCTTCTGTTACTCAAGTCCTCACCAATAACCCTACCGCAAAAGTAATTGACAGATGCAACACATTAGGAGTGAGCTGCCTTTCGTTTAACAGAACCGCTTTAATTAAAACAGACGATGTTCTAAATATTTTGAAGGCCTCTCATCCCGACCTCATAGTTTTGGCCGGCTTCTTATGGAAGTTCCCAGACAAAATCTTAGAGGCGTTTCCCGATCGCGTTATTAACATACATCCCGCGCTGTTGCCTAAATTTGGCGGAAAAGGCATGTACGGCATGCATGTTCACGAGTCTGTTGTCGCCAATAAAGAAACAAAAACGGGCATTACGATTCATTATGTAAACGAAAATTACGACGAAGGCGCCATTATATTTCAAGCAAGCTGCCCTGTTTCATCAAAAGATACCCCAAAATCTGTCGCAAATAAAATCCATAAGTTAGAAATGGAACATTTCCCTAAAATAGTTGCAGAACTTATTAAGTAAAATGCCATTGATGCTTAATCGGTATTAAGGCTGTCGTTTTATTCCATTTTAAGGCATCCGAATGTTATCATGATATTCCGGTCGTTTCAAGAACAAACTCATGAGTAAAAAGAAAAAAAAATATTACACCGTCTGGAAAGGGCACAAAACAGGGGTCTTTGAGTCGTGGAAGGACTGTAAAGCACAAATAAACAACTTTGATGGGGCGCAATACAAATCGTTTGAAACTTTAGATGCCGCTAAAACAGCACTATCCAACAGTTATTTTAATTATATTGGAAAAAGCAAAGGCTTTACCAGTGCACTATCTGCGGAGCAATTAAAAAAAATAGGACAGCCCAACTACAATTCTATTTCGGTTGATGCTGCTTCCAGCGGAAACCCAGGCATCATGGAATACAGGGGCGTAGACACTAAAACAAAAAAGCAACTCTTTATACAAG
This sequence comes from Mariniflexile ostreae, assembly GCF_042427585.1. NCBI lineage: Bacteria > Pseudomonadati > Bacteroidota > Flavobacteriia > Flavobacteriales > Flavobacteriaceae > Mariniflexile > Mariniflexile ostreae. Next base: position 13,829 of record NZ_JBHMFC010000054.1, read on the forward strand.
GCCCCTTTGAACAAGGCACCAATAATATAGGTGAATTTCTTGCCCTTGTACACGGTTTGGCCCTACTCAAAAAAAAAGACAGCAATCGAATTCTTTATACAGATTCCAGAACCGCTATAAGTTGGGTTAAAAAGAAAACCTGTAACACGAAACTCCCAAGAAACGAGAAAAACAAAGCGCTTTTCGAACTGGTAGATAGAGCCGTTGATTGGTTAAAACAAAACTCATACAAAACCACCATCGTTAAATGGGAAACTAAAGCTTGGGGTGAAATCCCAGCAGATTTCGGGAGAAAATAAACAGGTTTCAAGGGCTATTCGGACTTGTAAAGCTATGCCATATTCATGAAAATATTCTTGGGTTGGAAACTAAAAGCCGTATCTTTGCGCAAAATTATCATCCCTCGTTTATGAGCAAACTAGTAATTGTTGGCACCGTAGCTTTTGATGCTATCGAGACGCCTTTTGGAAAAACAGATAAAATTCTTGGTGGCGCAGCAACCTATATTGGTTTGTCTGCATCACAATTTAACGCAGATGCCGTTATAGTATCCGTAGTTGGCGGCGATTTTCCACAAGAACACCTGGATTTATTATCCCATAAAAACATCGACATTTCGGGTATAGAAATTGTAAAAGAAGGAAAAACATTTTTCTGGAAAGGCAAATACCGTAACGACATGAATTCGCGTGACACCTTGGCCACAGAGCTTAATGTATTGGCCGATTTCCAACCTGTAGTTCCCGAAAATTACAAAGATGCAGATATTGTTATGTTAGGAAACCTACATCCGCTCGTCCAAATGAGTGTGATAGAACAAATGGACACCAAGCCTAGATTGGTTATTTTAGACACCATGAATTTCTGGATGGACTGCGCGCTCGATGAGTTGCATAAGGTTATTAGAAAAGTGGACGTCATTACTATAAACGATGAAGAGGCTCGACAGCTAACCGGAGAATACTCTTTAGTTGTTGCCGCTAATAAGATCCAACAAATGGGACCAAAATACGTTGTGATTAAAAAAGGAGAGCACGGCGCCCTATTGTTCCATAAAGACGACGTTTTTTATGCTCCAGCATTGCCTTTGAAAGAAGTATTCGACCCTACTGGTGCGGGAGACACATTTGCGGGAGGTTTTGCAGGTTATCTTGCAAAAACTAAAGATTTCTCTTTTGAAAACATGAAAAATGCGGTTATTTACGGCTCCACATTAGCGTCTTTTTGTGTTGAGAAATTTGGCACAGAGCGCATGGAAACACTAAAAGGCAGCGAGGTACATAAACGCTTGTTACAATTTAAACAATTAACACAATTCGAAATAAAATTAACATAGTACAACGCGCTCTAAAATAGAGTGCGTTTTTATTTAAGCAACTTTATAGATTTTATCCGTTATGTTTTGATAAAACCTATAAGCCCTTTTAGTAAGAAGCAGTAATCTAGAATTTAACAAAAACACTATTATCTATATATGAGTGATGCCTTAAAACACGAATGCGGAATAGCACTTATAAGACTTTTAAAGCCTTTAGAATTCTATAAGGAAAAATATGGCAGCGCCTTTTACGGCGTAAACAAAATGTATTTAATGATGGAAAAGCAGCACAATCGTGGTCAAGATGGTGCGGGCTTTGCCAGTATTAAATTAGACACTAAGCCTGGTGAGCGATACATAAGCAGAGTGCGTTCTATTGCCCAACAGCCCATTCAGGACATTTTCGCTCAAATAAACGACCGAATCAATAAAGAGTTTGTCGCCCATCCAGAATATGCGAATGATATCGCCGCACAAAAAAAGAACATCCCCTATATCGGCGAAGTGCTACTGGGCCATGTTCGCTACGGTACTTTTGGGAAAAACAGTGTAGAAAGCGTTCATCCCTTCTTAAGACAGAACAACTGGATGCACCGGAATTTAATTATGGCAGGAAACTTTAACATGACCAATGTTAAAGAATTATTCAGCAACCTTATCGAGTTGGGGCAACATCCTAAAGAATATACCGATACGGTTACTATAATGGAAAAAATCGGTCACTTTCTAGATGACGACGTAAGTAGGATATATAAAGACCTTAAAAAAGAAGGCTACAGTAAACAAGACGCTTCTCCACTTATAGCAGAGCGCCTTAAAGTCGCTAAAATTTTAAGACGTGCTGCAAAAAACTGGGATGGTGGCTACGCGATGGCTGGACTTATAGGGCATGGCGATTCCTTTGTTTTAAGAGATCCCGCTGGTATTAGACCCACTTATTACTACCAAGATGATGAAATTGTTGTGGTAGCATCAGAACGCCCGGTTATCCAAACTGTTTTCAATGTCAACTTTGATAGTGTGAAAGAATTAGATCCCGGACATGCCCTTATCATCAAAAAATCTGGAGATGTTAGGATAAAAAAAATATTAGAACCTTTGGAACGGAAATCCTGTTCTTTTGAGCGTATTTATTTTTCTCGTGGAAGTGATGCCGAAATTTATCAAGAACGAAAAAAACTTGGCAAACTTTTAATGCCCAAGGTTCTTGAAGCTATAGATAACGACACTAAAAACACCGTGTTTTCCTATATTCCAAATACTGCTGAAACCTCATTTTTCGGAATGATCGAAACAGCAGAAGACTATATAAACAAAAAGAAAACAAACGCTATTTTAAGTGGTGGACGCTCAATATCTGCCGAAAAGGTGACAGAAATCTTAGCGGAACGGCCAAGAATTGAAAAAATCGCTATTAAAGATGTAAAACTAAGAACCTTCATTACCGAAGATAGCAGTAGAGACGACTTGGTCGCCCACGTATACGATGTTACATACGGCGTTATAAAAACCACTGATAATCTGGTAATTATAGACGATAGTATTGTAAGAGGGACTACATTGAAAAAGAGCATCTTAAAAATGCTGGACCGTTTAAACCCTAAAAAAATAATCGTAGTATCTTCTGCTCCGCAAATTAGATACCCCGATTGTTATGGTATCGACATGGCAAAACTAGAAGGCCTTGTGGCCTTTAAGGCAGCCTTAGAGCTATTAAAAGACGCTAATACATACCATATTGTAGAAGAGGTTTACCATAAATGTGTAGAGCAAACAAATTTAGATGATAAACACGTTCAAAATTTTGTAAAGGAAATTTATGCCCCTTTTACAGACGAACAAATATCAGATAAAATCGCAGAGATTTTAAGTCATGAAAGCATTAATGCAGAAGTGAAAATTATTTTCCAATCGGTTGAAAATTTACATAAAGCCATTCCAAAACATTTGGGAGATTGGTACTTTACAGGAAACTACCCAACGGTAGGAGGAAATAGAGTTGTAAACAGAGCTTTTATAAACTTTTTTGAAGGCAACAATGAACGCGCTTATTAAGCCTGAAACTTATGAATTTTATACCCCTAAACCATAAAAATCACACTTTATCTAAAAAAACTGCACTTTATCTAATAAATGATGAGGTTCTGTAAAATACAATTACATTGGCTTCACCATAACATAAGTAGGTTAAGTTCATGGTAGATTTGGGGCAAAAAAAGGTGAACAGCAATGTTCGCCTTTTTTTATGGGCTTAAGTTTAAAACAACACATCCTTTATTTGGATCAAGTCATAAAGTTGTGGGATTTTAAGATTATGCATAAATTGTTGTAAGTCTATATAGGAAGAACTCTACGTTTCTAACCCCTCTGAACTGCGCTCTA
>NZ_JBHMFC010000055.1:0-7386 GCF_042427585.1 Mariniflexile ostreae
CGTTATAGGTTTTTAATGCTCAGTCAAAAATGGCACGGTTTGAACCGAAATGACTGGCACTATAAAACCGAAATCACTGGCACAAATCGAACCGAAGTAACCAATATATTTTGACCACATCAATCACAGCCTAGCCACCAAAGAACCTTCCCTAAACGTATCGTTTTACCCATAGTACGGCAAATCAACCGGATTCGTCAACACAGAATTCATTTTTGGCCTATCGGCAAAACGAATTCTTAGTTATTACCTGCTGGCTTTATTTATTTATCAAATTAGTAACTTCCTTTTCCAATTCCGTTCCTCTTAAATTTTTTGCCACAATCATTCCTTCAGGATTTAATAGAAATGTAGTCGGATACCCACCTATTCCATAAGTTTCTTTTATTTTATTAGAATCGTTTGATATAATTTGAGGCCAAGTTATTGAATGTTTTTCTATCATTTTTTCTAAATCTACTATTGGACTATCTCCAACAATACTTATAATTTCAAACTTCGACTTATCAATATTTTTATATAAATCCTTAAGGTTTGGAATTTCTTGGATACAAGGACCACACCAAGTAGCCCAAAAGTCAAGCAATATATATTTTCCTTTTAAATCAACTAATGAAATCGGAGTTTTTTTAATGAAATCATTCCCAGAAAAATCAAAAGCCTTAAATCCAATTTGGGTAGATGATAATTGATTTTTAGGTAAATCCATTTTTTCTAAGACCAATACATTTTCGTTCTTTTTTACACCTAAATTTTTGTATATATTATTTTTAATTTCGAGGTATTCATTTTTTGCAACTATTGTTTGGCGATCTGCCTTCTCTCCTTTTTCAATCAATTCGCTAACCTTGATAATTCCTAATTTGTTATATGACAAATCCATGAAATTGTTAGAGTTGATAGCTATTTCTTCCCCATGCAATTTCGTTGTTGCATATTGTGCAAAATTGCTCATAAACATGTCGTATTGTTTCATGTGTACGATTAAAAGTGGAGCACTAACATCAATTATTTTATTATTAGAAAATTGTTCAAAGCTAATTTTGATAGCGTTATGCTTTACTAATGAATCATTATTTAATTTATCTTTCGGGTTTATTTCGGTTGGTTTAAAAATATTGTCATCACTAAAGTTATAGTTATTATTTGCATCAACAATCATTCTCAGTTCTCCTAATGAATCTTTCCCAAAAGCAAAAGCTATTTTTGATTTTATTGGTTTTTTTGATAAATTTATTGAGTCTGGCTCCCAATTCCATGCTTTTTGTAATTCATTGTACCTTTCTTTTGTAATATTACCTAAATAGTAGTCTTGGTACACAGATTGATAAATATCTGTGTTTATGTCCCCAATTTTAACATCAGTCCAGTCATTGGGTATTCCAGATGTTTTTAAATGTGTTTTCTTCCAAGGGTCATTTTCATTGTCTGAATAAGGAGAGATTCCTCCCATTGATGATTCAAAAGGTCCATATCCGTCTTGAATTGTTATAGGTAATTTGACGTTTTTCTCATTTGAGCAACTTGTTATGAATATAAGACAAATACTGAGTAGAAAAATAGTTTTAAATTTCATGCGATTTATTTATGATTAAGATTGTTGTTAGTTTTTTTAGCTTGCAGGTAACGGTTAGTATATGAAAAGTAGGCGATTTCGAAGTACTAAACTTTCGGCTAAGCACAAAGCTTGATACGAGCCACAACCCTTGAATTTATTACTATTTCGCCTATTTTTTATATACATTGTTACCTGTCTGGCTTTTTTTATTCTAGTATTTCAATTTCTCTTATTCGGTCAATTTTAAAGTGTCTTTCAGTACCTCTTAAACTACAATCCGCTTTTAAAACTTCAAAGTCATATCCCGAATATCCATTTTTTGTTATAATGTTTAGATTACTTAAAATCCGCTCACTTTCTTGACCTTCTTTGTTTTTGTATGAAATTTTAACTTTCTTTTTCTCTGTAATGGCTTTTTGTATTAATAATTCAATTTGCCGATTATTAAAAGGTAGTTCTAAATCTTTTTTAGGTTTTAGTGTTTTCCATTCTTTATCATAATTTGAATTGTCTAGCGTTTTTCCTGTTGCTGTGAAACTTTGATAAACAAGTCTTTCTATTTGGTCAAATAGGTTGATTGAGAGTATTTCATATTCCAAATTGGTAAAATCATTGTAAATGACTTTATAACCTTGTAGATGTAATTGTTCTCTGTTAGATATGTTTTTTGTTAAATGAGCCTTGAATTTTTTATTCCCATTCTCCCTAAAGTGAAGACCAATAATCTCGTCTGTTTTAATTACTTTAAGATAGTTTAAAGTTGCATCACTATTTAATCCGTTTTTGTATTCTCTGTCAATACGTTTAGATAGTAATGTAGATATAAAAACCTTATTTAAATGTCCATTGTTATATCCTTGTAGTAAAAATCCGTTTTTATCACTTTCGTATAATGGTAAAGAATATGTTGAAGTATTGCTTTCACTTGTTTCCAAAATGTATGTACCATCAGAGTTTAAATTAAAATACCTCAATACTTTATCTTCTTCAAAAGTTTCTATTTCTTCTATGGATTCTACTACTATTTCTTCATCTTCTTGGTTTATATCAACTTCTAAGGCATCAATGAAAGACTTATGTGTATATGAAGTTGGTTTTTGTTGGGTTTCTTCACTAGGAGTTTCCTTGAAAACTTTGGCAATTGATATTACCTTATCTTTTTTCGTGTATTTTTCAATGAAATTGACCATTTTTTCAATTTCTGTACTTGGATTTCTTTTGTAAGCAGAATATAAAACTCTATAAACTTTCCAACCTACACGTTCTAAAAATTCTTGTCGTTCAACATCATAGGCAACATCCTCTGGAAGCGAATGAAATGGGTCGCCATCACATTCAATGGCAATCATCTTTCCATTGTTCGACACCACAAGGTCAAGTTTAAAATTTACATAAGTTTCTTTTTGAGAATGATGATTATAAAAGGTTTCATCTTCTTTTACTTTATATTGTGGCTGAATGAATAGATAGCCTTCATTAATTAAAGCACTTGTAATATCATATTCAAACCAACTGTCAAAGGGTTTGGGAATATTGTATAAATCTCTTTCATTTTCATTATCGGGTAGTTCAAATGGTTTTAGTTTTTTAGTTTCATTGTAGAAAAAGCTAAGTATTTTTAGCCTAAAATCATTATTTCTTAAATCTTCAGATTTTACAGAGTGAAATAAAATCATTTGTTCTTTTGCTCGGCTTAGAGCAACATTTATTTTCTTAAAATCATCCTTTAGATTTCCATCATCAACTATAGACCTAGGTTTTGGATTGTCATTAGATTTAAGTTTTTCAGAATCTAATGCTACTCCTAATGAAACGAGCATAACATCTCTTTCATCTCCTTGAAATTTTGGAGAATCTTCAATGATTAGCTTAATTTCATCAAGTTTATCTCTTCCAAATAATTCTGATAAATCTTCTTTAATATCTTTAAGTTTCTCTGTGTGTTTTACTAAACCTAAACTAACAACACCAATAGTTTTATTTTGATAAATTGGGTTTTTAATAATTTCAATTAAATGCTTTTTTATCGACTCAATCTCGGCATAAACAATTCTATCTTCTAAAAAACTATTCTGGACAAATACAGCTTTTACAGGCTCTAGTCTGTTTTCTGTGTTTATTTGTTTTAAAGGTTTTAGTGAATTGTCATAAAAATTATACTTGGAAAACTCGATAATTTCAGAAACGCATCTAAAATGTTCTTTTAAAGCTAAATTGGATGAACCTGCAACCATTTTTGATAATGTAAATAAACTATTATCACTTCTAATTTGCACTCTATCGTCTCCTAGAAACTCTAAATATTTATTTTTGATTGACTGAAAATCATTGTCATTTGCACCTGTTAATGCACTTGGAGAAGTTTGCTTGTCATCTCCAACTATAATCATATTTTTTGCATAATAACCCAAGATTAAACTATTAAAATCTAGCTGGCTTGCTTCATCCACAATTATGCAATCAAAAATCTCTGATTCTGTACCTACCGAATTTAAAACATCATTAAATTTCATTACCCAACAAGAAAGTTTATTGCTTATTTCGGCACTATTTTTTCTTGCTAAAAGTTGAAATTTCACTTTATCTCTTATGCCTCTGCTACCTTGATATAAATTAGTTTGGTATTCCACCAATAGATTGATGAATCTGTCTATTTCATTGGTATCAAAATTGTTTTTGAAGTTGTTTTTTGCTAAATCAAATAATATTTCAGATTTCAGTTCGTAAATTCTATCATTTATCTGACCTAATTTTTCTTTTGTTTTCTGCAAATCAATTATTTCATTCTCTAAAAAATAGTGGTTTGCGTGTGCAAATTCAAAATTTTCCTTTGTGATTTTTTCAATTGGTGTTTCAAGTAGAAACGCAAGTGTTTTGGGTAAAACCTTTTTAATAAACGATTTTGAATTGTTAAATTGATTTTCTTTTTCAGTTTGTTGAATAGTGTCTTCTATTTTTGTTTGAAAAGCTTTAAATATTACAGTTTCCGAAATGTTTTCTAAAGGAATATATTCACTATAATCATTTAAAAGCTTTGAGTTTAAAAACGTAGTACTAACTGTTTTTAAAGTACTTACGTCTTTTTTATAACTTAGCTCTAATTCTTTTAATTTTTCTAAATCCTCCTTGTAAGAAACAGAAGTTGTATAAATTTCTTCAACATTTGAAATTTCAATATTAAATATCTTAGAAAAATTGATGATGTCTTTGTTCTTTTGTAAAAGGTCGATAAGCGTAAAATTTCTTTCAACTTGTTCAATAGCTGTATTTAATAACTGATATTTTGAAGACAAATCAGAATTTTCATTGATTGTAATATCAAATCCTGCTTTTGTAATATAGCTTAGGTTTGAGCTTATTTCTTGGATTTCCTTTAGGTAAACTTTTAGTAAGTTTAAAGATGTTTTGTTGTCACAATTTTTAGAATTTAGAACAATATTTTCTAAGTAGCTAACTTGTTTGTATTTTGCTTTGAATTTTCCTAGAAAACCTATTTTTTCCTTTCGACTTTCAATTTGTGCCAAAAATGATTCAATATCTCGTAGATATTTTGAGGAATTTTCTGCTATTTCAGAATATTTAAGGTTTGAATTAAAATCGGTTACATTTTTATTCTTCTTTGTTAATTTGTTTTTAAGTTGGCTTATTTGCTGATAACTATTAATTACTATGTCTGCATTACTATATTTTTCAGTTATTTCAGTAACTGAATTTAAGTCAATTTTCAGAAGTTTAGATTTTGAAACATCATCTATATCCAAATGACTTTTTAGTTTTTCAATTTCACTTTTTCGGTTTAAATATTCAGTAAAATTAAAGTCATTTATTTTTTCAGAAATAGATTTGATGTCAAAATCTATTGATTTTAAGATTAAATTATCAAATGAATGTAACTGCTTATAAGTGCTGATTTCGCCCTTTAGTTTAACAAATTCATTAATTACTTCTAACGTAATTTCGTCCTTTATCCAATTCCAATTTTCATCATTTTTTGATTGAAATTTATCCCATAATTCATAGCTTCTTAAATCTTTAAAACTATCATTCAAAGAAACTTCATTGTATTCCTTCTCTAATACTTGATGTATTTCTGATTTGAATTGTAAATATTCTCCTTTTAGAATGTTAAGATTTGAAATTTTCTTTTCAATGTTTAAATGAAAATCATCAATTAGAATTGAACGAATATTATTTATGCTTTTTTCAAGAGAGAACCTAGTTTTATCAACTTCTAGTTGGATTTTTGTAAAAACTAAATCATCAAAATTTTGTGGAATTTTATCTAATAAGGATTCCAAAGCCTTATCCGTTTGAGCAGTTACTAATACCCTTTTGCCTTGTGCCAATAACGAACATAATATATTTACAATAGTATGTGATTTTCCTGTACCTGGAGGACCTGTAACAACAGTAATTCTATTTTTTAGGTAGTTATCGTAAATTTGTTTTTGCTCTTTGTTATAGGGTAGTGGAAAGAAAACAGAAAAATCTTGTTCTGCATTTAAGTTGGTATTGTTTTCTTTATGTTCTTCATACAATTCGTCAATAAAATAATTTGGCTTTACGTGCGAATTTGTATGTTCATTTTCAGGATTCCTTATTAATAAATTAAATAATTCCGCATTATTTTCATCATTTTCATTCTCTTCAATTATTCCTTTTGTAAGCTTGTCGAAAAACCGTGGTTTTTGTTTCTTAATATTTATAGAAGGTGAGAAAGAAAATTTGAAAGAATCTGTATTTACTGTATCAGATAAGGGTTTTGTAATTGTATTTTCAAACGTAGAGTTTTCGGATATTTGTTGTAAATTTTTTGCAATTAAATCTCTAAATTTTTTGTCATAAATATATTGAAAACCATTTGTTTCAATTTCTTCTTCAAATCTGTCAACAATGTTATTTAATGCGGTTTTTTCAATTGGTAAATTGTTTAAAAAAAAGAAATCGGCATAAGGTTTTTCGGTTTCTGAAAATGATAGATTTATTTTGTTTGTTATTGTTAGCTCAATTTTTAATGGGAAATGGAAAAGGTGTTGATTTGTTTTTGAAACACTACTTGTTTTACCATTACCTTGTTTAGAATGCTGAATTAAGCCAACACTTAAAACGATTTCAATGTTTGAATCATTTTTAATGTCATTATATGCTCTATAAAGTTTTGAGTAAACGGCTTTGTTACCTTTGAATCTTTGTATTTTATTTGTTTCCTGTATTCCAAAAGCTGAATTTTTAAATGAAATAAGTTCGTTTTCGCTTTCGCTCTCAAATTTATTTTTAGCATCATTAAATTCAATTATCCCCAAATACTCGCTTGGGATATTTATTTGTGGTTTTAGTGGTTTCTCAAGTGATAATATATTTGACTTACTATTTTCGTAACCTCCAATGAAAAAATCTGTCAATGTAGTTTCACAAAGATTGTCCTCAATCAGTTTTTCAATTTCATCAAGCCAAATGAAACTTGGTGCGACTGTTTTTGCAAAAATGTCCTTAACTCCACGCTCCAAAAGTTTTTTATACTCTTGCAGAAAAGTAATGTAGCTATTTAATATGTTCATCTAAATATTTTATTTTGCATACAGTTCGGTTTTTTTCAGCTTGCAGGTAACGGTTAGTATATGAAAAGTAGGCGATTTCGAAGCACGAGACTTTCGGTTAAGCACAAAGTTTGAATCGAGCCAAAAGCCTTTATTTTACTGCTGTTACGCCTATTTTTTATATACATCTTAAGTTTGTCTTTTATTAAATTTGATATATAATCAGAAAGAATAAAAGAGAGAATTAAGGTTAATATATACGGTGAAGCCTAGACTTCGACAACATTGATA
>NZ_JBHMFC010000056.1:0-1150 GCF_042427585.1 Mariniflexile ostreae
TAGAGCGCAGTTCAGAGGGGTTAGAAACGTAGAGTTCTTCCTATATAGACTTACAACAATTTATGCATAATCTTAAAATCCCACAACTTTATGACTTGATCCAGGTTTAGGGGTGAAATTCCCCTTTGCCTACTCGACTGGCAACTGGCTTTTATTTTGTCCGTTTTATTTTTGGTGGATTTTGTCGTGTATCAAAAACGTCAGCAATTTTTATAAATCCGTTTTCCGTATCCACAGAATAAATCAGTTTATAGTTTTCGAATACTAAATATCGATAATGAATTTCTCTTTGTTTTAGTAATTCTTCTTCTTGTCCAATTAATGGTGTTTTTATCAACTTTTTTGGTTCGTTGATAATTCCTTTCAGAAGTTTTTTGGCAATTCTTGTACTGGCTTCCTTTTTGTAATATTCGTAGATTTCGTCAAGTTGAGTTTCAGCAAATTCAGACCAAATAATTTTCAATGTCATTATTCATATTTTGCTAAAAGTTCAGAACTGTTTTTAAATCGATTGTTTCGGAAATCAGATTCCGATTTGTCAATTCTTTTATTCAGTTCCTCTTGAGTCATAGGTTCAAATATTCGCTCGTCTGAAGTATTTTTTTCTTTTCTCAATATTTTTTCGAGACGTGAAACCGCTTCTTCGCTTTGAAGTTTTAAAAATTCTTGTACAAATTCTATTTTTCGAGCTTCTAAATTCATTTTATTCAGCTTTTTATCAAAGATACAAAATTATCAATTTAATCCTCTAATTTTCTTTAATTGACGAATTTTACAGCTTGTTGCCAACGTTGTTGTATATGGTTTGTTGCGTGATTTAAGCAACTAATTTAGTAAGTAATTACGGGTAAAGAAAATCCGCGAGGACTTTCGTAAGTAAGCAAAAAGCCAGCAATAAATTATATACGGTGTGTTGAACGAATCCTCCCTACCGGTCGGAAGCCCTCCTGAAAACTTCAGTACGTCTTTCCTTTTTGTAAATATAATAGATTTATTAATTTGTAGCTAAATTTTTAAATCTATAATCATGTTTAAAAAAAAGTAAAACCATTGCTGAGCGCCCTTTTGAGGAAGTAGCAGGCTTCAGTACCCTTTCCAGAACAAATTGGAGCAGAGTTTTTCCATCAATGGCAAAGCCAAAAGCATGGGC
>NZ_JBHMFC010000057.1:0-8133 GCF_042427585.1 Mariniflexile ostreae
TTTCTAACTTCTGTTCTAATGTCCATTTCCTGTATTTCATATCTCAAATATATGGGTTTTCAAATTTAAAATATCACTCCGAACTATTAAGGGGCTAAACTATTTGTTATACTTCCAATCTTACTTTAAAGATAAAAAATCAAACGAAGACAAACGTGTAAAAACGGCTAAGCATATATTTTATTAATTATTTATAGGTTTGCTAAAAATACTGATTGTGGTAATGTAGCGTCTGTCCGATATGCAGGTGCGGAATGGACATAACTAGTGTTGCGCGGAACTGGAAACTCTTACTATTTTCTAAACCTGAAAATGTATTTTCCTCGCTTCGCAGATGTTATGTTCGAAGAACGCTTATTTTTTAATTTCTATTAAGTTAATAGTATTCATAAATTCAATCGCCCCCTCAAAATCAAAATACCGATCTTTTAAAACTTCACATTGATATTTAATTGGTAAGAACAAACCCCATTTTGAAAAACCTAGTAACGCTTCATTTTTATCTAAAGCGTCCGCTAAATATATGTTAATATCGTTATAAACTATTTTAATTTCTTTAGTTAGATCTTTAAAATTTAACTGACTAGCCTCTATTTCAATACTACTCGTGTGATCATCTAGGAAGGTATTTATTCCAAGTAAGGCAATTAGAAAGCTTAAACTCTTGTTTATTTTAGTGCCAGTAAATGTATATAATATTAATTTCCCTTCTTTTACGATAAGAGGCCGCTCCGTTTCTAACTCTATTGTAGAAAAACCTTTGAAACCGTATCTCAATTCCTCTATTACAGAACTACTTGATTCATTTAGTTCGGTATAAACTTCATCGCTTTTTAAAATTCGCAACATCTCTTTTCTCACTATAAGGTCTATATTACCGCCGCCTCCAAAGAACATTGGCTTTTTACCATCTGTAGCAGATGTTACTTCTATTTTTCCACTATTAAAGTCTATATCTCTTATTTTCCATACCCGTGCCGCTAATAATAAATTTTCATTCAGTCTTATTTGAGGAGAGAATGGAATCTCTCCAATTTTTCTTCCAGAATGTAATACTTGAAAATTTGGCTCTGTTTTAAAGACACTATAAAATTCTCTTGAATTAACAATATTTTCGCCCTCAAGACCTAAAATGATTTCATTTTGAATTACTTCTAAATAATCTTTTTCAATGGAATAATCAATTATATAATTAATATCATCTTCGGATATATCTTGGAAGGCAAAATTTGCTTTAAAACGATTTAATATTTCTGTCCTTTTACAGCCAGATAATTGCTTAGCTATTGAGAGTAGTTGGTGGAATAAAATGTCGTATGGTTTAGTGGCTATTTTAATTGGCTCTAAGTAGTCTGTTTTATATAATAACCAGCACGCCAATGATTGCAATAAGCTCCATTTATTGGTAGCGTAGAGATTTAAATAACTTTTCTCTCCTTCCTTTCGTCCACTTCTACCAATTCTTTGAACTAGTGAAGAAACTGAATGTGTCGAATCGATTTGTACAATTTTATCTACTGATCCAATATCGATTCCAAGCTCTAAGGTTGATGTACAAGCAATGCAAAAATTAAATCTTTCATTATTCTTTGCAAAAAACTCAATGCTTTCTCGAATCTCTTTGTCTACAGAGGAATGATGTGAATAGTAATTTTTATGACCGTTGACACGATCTGATAATTTTCGAAGCTTAACCGCAATTTCTTCAGTTCTCCCTCTACTATTAGGAAAAATCAGAACCTTGTTATTGTTCGTTTCAAGGTAAAGATCTTTCAGCAAATCCAATGATAATTCCTTAGTTTTACTTTCAAAATATTTAAATTTAGCTTGAGTCTCTTTTTTTGTTTTATCTAGTAAAACCTTTGTTTCAGGACTATTTCCAGTAAACTTTTTTGCTTCTATATAGTTTTCGTTTCCAATAGTAGCAGACAAACCAATGATTACAATTCTATTTTCATTAATCTCTTGAAGACGGGATAATAAAGACATCAATTGAGTTCCTCTATCAACCCCTAAAAAAGAATGTATTTCGTCAATAACAATATATTTCAAATTCTCAAAAAGAGCATATACATTATATGGAGAGTTCACAAACATTGCTTCAATAGATTCTGGGGTTATTAAAACAATACCTTCAGGATTTTTGATAAGTTCATTCTTTAATGATCTCTTGGCTTCCCCGTGCCATTTTGTTACTTTAATTTCTAGATCTTTGCACAAGTCTTCTATTCTATAAAACTGATCATTGATTAACGCTATTAATGGAGAAATATAAAGGACTTGAACGCCTCTTTTATTAAAATCTATTTTGGACAATATTGGTAAAAATGCTGCTTCAGTTTTACCTGACGCCGTTCTTGAAGCTAAAATGTAATTACTATCCGTTGTAATGATTCTATCAATTGCAGCTGCTTGAATAGGTCGTAGAGACTCCCATCGTTTCTTACGAATGTATTTTCTAACAGGCTCTGATAATAATTTGTATGACATTATAATTCCTCAATTGAGTCTATAGCATTTTCATCGGGTCTTTCATCTGAAATTTTAATATCAGAAATTAGGGTACGCTTATCTGCATCTGGGTTTTGTCTTAATATGCTTAGAATATTTAAAAAGTCTCTTATCACTTCTCTAGGGGTTAAGAATTCATCAGCCCCAGGCTTGTTAAACATCTCCTCCATGAAAAGCTGAATATCTTGTTCTGTTATATTGAGATTTACATCATGGTTTAAATCAAAAATCTCTTTGAGTTTTTTCAGTAAAACAAAAATTTCACTGTGATTAAGCGGAACTAGTTTGATTACTGGCTGCGCTAAATCACGATGTTCTGAAGTTTCAAATTTGTTAGTTTCCAATCTTGTTTTTAAAGCATCATAACTAAACAATCCTCTTCTTTCATTTTCTAAAAACTCTTTAGTTCCAGAAAAGTTGATGAAAAAGTTTGAAACTTTACCTTGAAAACAGTCGTTAAAAATAGTTAGGATTTTTTCATAATTTTTTGCTCTCATTGTAGAAGTAGAAATCTTGTACAAATTTACTGCTTCATCAAGGTTTACCATAAAACCACTATATCCCATACTCACAAATAGCCTGCAAAAGTTTTTGAGCATATCGTAATAGTTCATATCATTTACAATTTCTCGAACACCCAAATCTTGTCTAGCCTCGGTCTTTGTGCGATACTCACCTTTTAACCACTTAAGTGCACTTCTACGCAGATAGTCATCATTCTTTATATATCCTTCATAATATTTAATTATTACTACGCCAAAATCAAAGCCTCCTGTTTCAGTCACTTCATTAACCGTTTGCATCAAATTATTTTGAATCAGATTAAAATACTTCTCATCTCGAATCTCTGTGATAGGAATGTCATTTAATTGCGCCGTTTTTGAAACTATTTGCTCAATCCACTTATCTAATAATGTAGGTAGGGCTCCTCCCTCTGGTTTTGTGTGTATGGCAACATTATCCATTATAGCAGTATACAAAGCTACTGCTTTACGATCGTTGGCATATAACCGATTGTCAGGAGTGAAATCTGCGTTAGCTACTACAAACTTTTGTTTTGTTGCTACAGTATTTAATAAATGTAGCATAAATGATTTTCCAGAACCAAAGTCACCAATCCAAAACTTAATCATACTGTGACCATTTTTCACGTCATCAAGGGCATCCGTAAAGGCTTCGATTTCCAATTTTCTTCCTACTGTTATATGTTGAACTCCAATTCTTGGAACAACTCCACCAGATAGTGAATTAATAATTGCAGTTGCTTCTTTTGATTTAATTTTCAGTGCCATATTTGTATTATTATTTCTCTAATTCTTGATAATAGAATTTCTCAATCACATAATTTTCTTCCTCTTCCTCAATTAATGGTTCTCCCTCTAAGAGTTCAAAACAAATCTCATTTATGCTATCAATAAGCTGATTTTTGAACATTCCATTTTTAAGAGCAAACTCGTCAACTTCGCTCTGAGAAATAACCAAAGTATTTGCCTGCATAATTTGTAGGATTCCAATTTGGGTTTTATTGAAATTTAAGCATTGTTTAAAAGGTGACTCACTTATAGATTCAACAGCAACTACAATTTCTATTTCCTCTTCATTAGATTCTTTATTGATTTTCTCACTCAATGTTTCATCCTCTTCATCATTTAACAAATATTCATTTAATAATTCGACAGTACTATTGTGCTTTTTGGCAACTTCTTGAATTTCAGTTCTATCAAGTTTAATTTTTTTCCTCTTGGGAACATAAATTACTAAGATCTCTTCTAACGCGCTCCCTATATCCCTTGTTTCAATTAATTTCGCAATAATATCCTTAAAGTTTTCTATTTGAACTTCATTTTTAAATAATGACTTTTGAATAGTTTTATTCATTTGCTTGTAGTCAAACTTCTTAGATTTCAAATCGTAATGGATATACTTTGCATAGAATTGTAATGCTTTTACCTTATCATATTTTGCAATAAATTTTGAAGCTTCATAAAAAATATGTTCAATATTTGGATTCTTTTGATTCACTTCTTCAAGATGAATAATGCTTTCTAAAAAGTCAGAATAGTTATTTTTATCAAAATTTTCTTTTAATTTTGAAAATTCTATTTTCCAACGGTTTACGTTTTGAGCATTCAGTAAAATCTGTGTTTTTTTGTCAGGTTGTACAATGGATTCTTTATTGCTTTTATTAACCTTATCTACTATTTCTCCTATCCTAGCATCAAATTCTTTGTCTAGATTATGAAGATTATAAAAAAAGTCAGTTTTAAGTTTTCTTGTATGACCTAATTCATGTCTAATAAAATTTTCAATCCTTCTAAAAATAGTTTGGTAAATCTCTGTCTCGGCTATTTCGTTTATGTAATCAATATTGGAATAACCATATTCTGAATTATCTTTGTAAAACTGTTTAATTTTCTTTTTAAAAAATTCAACCTCCTTTTCAAACGAGGAGTTTTCTTCATTTATAAATTTGTTAAAGGATTTTAAAACAAAGAGGTACTGGTTGACAACTGCAATAAGACATCCTTCAATAGAGGTAAAAACATTACTTTGACTGTAAAATTTATTTAATAATAAAACCTCATTCTCATTAAGTCCAAGTTGACTTTTATAAATCCTTCCAAGCTTATATTGGTCTGGGTCATATTGATAATATCCTTGTTCAAATTGATAAGCTGGCTTTTCAATTTCACTCAGTTTTTCTGTGGAGAATGTGTCGGTTCTTTTGCTAAGTAAATTTTTAAAAGTAGAATGACTATAATTCTTAGTCTTAGGACATATTTCTCCTAATAGGAGAAACTGCCTTTCAAGCAATTCAATATCATTATGATCTTCATATGCTTTAATAATATCAAAATATAAAACGAATGCATAGTTTGTATTACCATCCACATCAATGAATTCATTCTCTAAGAATTTCTTCTTAAAATAAAAGTAGAATTCTTTTTGTTCTAAGGAAGCTTGATCAAGCGCATCGAAAGAATAAACATAACTATGTGCCCAATATGGAACTTCCTCATAATCTCCAACATTTGAATCTATTAAACTTATGTTCAACTCAAACGAAGTTTCATTAACATCTACAATGCTTGAGTCTTTTGATTTGTAAAAATCTATTCGTTCGTCTTCAAAAGTTCTTGATGGAATAGTTGGGTTTATTATTTTTTTCTCTGGAATGCTTTTAAATTTAGAATCGCTTGGAATATATGATGTTCTATTAATATTACTGCTTTTTCGAATTCTGTCTTTATTATATTTATCATTGAATCTATCTTCGTTCATAACAAGTAGAATCAAAAAATCTACAAAGCCAAAGAGTATTGGAATAAAAGTCCAAGAAAACAAAAGGAAAATTGCTCCCCTAATATAATTACGAAGATAAAATTGATGAATTCCTAAACCACCCAAGAAAAATGCTAAAATTGAAGCAGTAGTTTTATTTCTCATTTTATAATTATTACACTTAAATATTGATAAGTCACAAACATATAATTACTAACTAACAAAGAAGTATAGACTCAAATATATACTTTATTATATCTTAACACTTATAGGGATTAAGTTATTACAAATCTCAGGGAAGCCCACCATATGTACTTGGATAAATTTACTACTTTACTATTTAAAGAAAAAGGTTATCTATTAAAAAAAGATGATTCCTACGGAATTCTAAAGTATGTCAAATTCAAAACGAGTTAAATATTTAATTCTGAAATTTTATACCAATAAAAAAAAGCCTCTGGGTTACTCTTTTTTAACTTATTTAATCGTGTTTCAAAAGGCTGCTCTAACATCCAATCTTTTACTTCCATTGGGTTTGTAAAGTGTTCTATTTTGGTTGTCCCTTTTTTTAACATGGTTGCTATATATGCTGCTTTTGATGCTGGCACCATAGCGCGATCAATATGAAAGTTTTCTGAAAAAATATAGTTTTTGATATTTTGAACTCCTTTCTGAAGTTCTTTGTAATCTCCTTTACCGCTTTTCCCTCTCGTACACATAAGCAATGCCGTTTGAAATATATCGTTTAGGACGTCGTCTTTATTTAATTCTTTAAGTTCTCTATAAGCCAATTCTGTTTGTGCAAATTGTGTAAATACCTCTGAAACTATCGTTATGTCTTTTACCATATCAAACAAATGCCCAACATCGAACAATTGTTTTATAATCTCCACTTCCTTTTCTCGACCATAAGGCACTCCTGTTGTATTGGGTGCGAATGCTGTTAGTTTATCTCCTAATATAGCTTCTGGAATAGGTACTGTTACTTTAACATTCTCTCCTTCTGATTTTATAAAAGGTGATTTTATTTCAATGTCGCTAGTATATTCTCCATAATGACTTTCTTCATATAGCACATCAAGCAAAATATATTCTTGTTCAGCTCTGGCATTTGTTACTGGTTTATAATAGAATTTGTAATGTTCTTTTTCTATGTTGGATTTTGATTGGCGTTCGTCAATATTATATTCTAGGAAATCTGAACTTCCTAAAACCGTATCTAATACCTCCTCCATATTATCAGGCTTCTTGGAAACTATTATATCGATATCTATAGAGAACCGTTTTGGTTCTTTAAGCAAGAGCATTAACGCTGTACCCCCTTTAAATATGAAATCTAACTTACTGTTTTGAAGGTGCTCCAATAAAGATAATGCACGCACCACTTTTTCTACAAGAATAGGGTCGGACTTATGTTGTTTAGCAACATCTGTTATCCATTTTTCTTTTAGTGAATCTTTATGAATCATAATTCAAAGATTTGGCAGTAAGTAGACATTATTGCCTAATCTTTACTTGGTTGTTTATAAAATCCGTTATTTCATCTCGCTTATTTCTTCTACTTGCATAGCGAAACATTTTAGTAGTATCCACTTTATATTTATCAAATACTGTTTGGTAGATCCGTTTTAACTCTGCTCCCTGTTGTGCTGCGAAAATTACTGGGTCACAATATATATCTACAAGTAATTTTTCTATAGTTTGGGTTACTACTTTATTTATCTTTTGTGTTGGTGCTTCTGTTGTTAATCGTGTGATAATAATTGGTTCAGAAGAATTAACTACGTAATTATTAAGTATCTCTTCTGAAGGGTCTAAAAACACTTCTTTTCCCTGTTCCTTAAGGGCGTAAAAAACAGATTCCATAACTTCATTTTCTACTTCAAGCATCGTGTAAAACCTAAATGGTTGATGCAACATAAATTCATTTAACCATTTTGTTGACCATATACATGTATCAATAAATGGAAATTGATTATGAATTTTTCCTGATAGGTATTTTAATGATTTATTAATTTCAGGAATATACGCTTTTCCTTCACTTTCTGTTAAAGAGTACAATCCTCTGCTAACTCTGTGAAGTATTCCCTTGTTTACAAGATCGTATATTCTCCAATCTACTGTTGCGCGTTTAATGTTGTCATCAAACTGTCTGTAAAATGAAATGATATCACTAACCTTCACATTTTCTTTTTCTGAAAATGTCTCTTTAAGCTTATCAATATGAAATGTTTTAGTTGAGGTCATTTAAACTTTTTGCTTTTCATTTTCTTTAGGAATATTGCCATAAATGATAGATAGTTGAAACCCAACCAACTTGCAATGGTTGTGTCAAATCTA
>NZ_JBHMFC010000058.1:0-5667 GCF_042427585.1 Mariniflexile ostreae
GCTAGACACCGAAGGTAATTATTTAAGGTACTTTTGGCTTTACCATTGATGGAAAAGCTTTGCTCCAATTTGGCCTGAAGCGTACTGAAGCCTGCGACTTCCTCAAAAGCGCGCTCAGCAATGGTCTTACTTTTTTTTAAACATGATTATAGATTTAAAAATTTAGCTACAAATTAATAAATCTCTTACATTTACAAAAAGGAAAGACGTACTGAAGTTTTCAGGAGGGCTTCCGACCGGTAGGGAGGATTCGTTCAACAACGTGTATATAAAAAATAGCGTAAGTCATTGCTAACACTAAGGCTTGGGCATTTTTGGAAAGTCGCCAAATTTTTAAATTTGACAAATTCCCAAAAATAAAATAATTAGTAAATTTAAAAATTCGGCTTGTGTATAATCCGAAAATTAGTGTCTGTTTTCAGCGCTACTTTCCATATACGAGACGTTAGGCATCAGGCAAAAAAGACAATTCTATAAAAAAAACCATCAAAACACATTGAAGATGTGATTATATCACTACATTTACATCTCAAAACAACTAAGAAATGCTAATTAGATTCACAACTGAGAATTTCCTGTCATTTAGAGAGAAACAAGTCTTTTCTATGATCCCAGGAAAGGGATCTCTTAAATCACATCATAAATCAAAGTCAATAAAAGGTGTGTCAGCACTAAAAGCTGGCGTAATCTATGGTGCAAACGCGTCAGGAAAATCCAATTTAATTAAGGCTATTGATTTTGGAAAAATGACAGTCTTAAAAGGAACTAAACCGGAACAACCTATAAGCACAAACTTCTATAAATTAGACAAAAAATTCCTAAAAAAACCGTCTTATGTAGAATATGAAATCCAACACAAAGGAAAGAATTATGCGTATGGTTTTATTTTAAATTCGAAAGAAATTATTGATGAATGGCTTTTTGAAATTGGTAAATCAGGAGAAACCAAAATTTTTGATAGAAAGAATACAACAACATATGATTTAGATTTTCTTTATAAAAAGAATAAATTAAATGAGGAGAAACAATTTTTAGAATTTACAGCTAAAGGAACGCCAAGGAATCAACTTTTTCTAACACAAATTAGAAATACAAATGTTTCTGATAACGTCTCAAATATTACTGACATCTTGAATGTAATTGACTGGTTTCAAAATGCGCTCACGGTTATTTATCCTGGCACAAAAAACATCAGTAAAAAATTCGAATTACATAAAGACACTAATCTTCAACAGGTATTCAATGAAATGCTTGACTATTTTGATACAGGTATTGATGGTATTGAATTCAAAGAAGTCGATTTTGAAAAAATGGATATTCCATCGGAAGTTAAAGAAGATATAAAGAATGATTTATTTAGTCAAAAATCTGAAAAAACTAGTGCGTTTCTTTCAAATCCCCAAGATGATAAATACTATGTTATATCAAAAATTGATGAAACAACAGTTCAAGCCAAGCTTCTTAAAACCAAGCATAAGGTTATTGGTGGAGAATTTGAACTTTTTGATCTGAAAGATGAATCAGATGGCACAAGAAGGATTATGGATTTAATCCCTTTAATTATCGATTTCTTTAGTGGTGGTAATGTTTTTATTGTTGATGAGATCGAAAGAAGTTTACATCCGAACTTAGTTAAAGATTTATTTGAATTTATATTAGATAAATGCGATGATATTAATAGTCAGCTTATAGTTTCTAGCCATGAAGCTACTTTATTAACTCAAAAACTTCTTAGAAAAGATGAAATATGGTTTGCTGTTAAAAATAAAGATGGAGCGACCCAACTTCATTCTCTCGAAGATTATAATGTGCGTTTTGACAAAGAAATAATGAAGGATTATTTACTTGGACGTTTTAAGGGTATCCCAAAACTTGGAAGTAAGAATCAATTAACCTTTTTACCAATTAAAGATCATTAAATGTCAAGAGAACCTATTCCGTTAGTACGTCAAGGTGGATTCAGAGAAGCTGAAAAGATGTTTATTTTGTCCTATGAAGGGAAAGTTAGTGAAAAGAAATATTTCGAAGACTTTAGAAGTTCTGAGATTTTTAATGGCAATGGTTTAATTGAAATAATTTCTTTAAAAAGACCTGCTAATCGAGGTTCTGACCCAATCAGTGTAAAAAAACTTCTTCAAGAAGCTAAAAAAGAATATCGCTTCAAAGACACAGACGAATTTTGGTTAATAATCGACAGAGATGACTGGGAAGAAATCCATAACCACAATTTTGATAAGCTTGTAGACGATTGTAAAAAAGAAGATAATTTCTTCTTAGCTATGAGTAATCCTTGTTTTGAAATTTGGTTAATACTTCATTTAAAAGATATAAATGAGTATGATGAATCTGAAAAGCAAAAACTAATATCAAATGACAAAATTAGTAACGCCAAAAATTATATTGATATAGTTCTAGGTGAAATTAAAGGAAGAGGATATAATAAAAGGCCTAACCCAAGGTTTTTTTTACCTTTAACAAGAATGGCCATTAATAGAGCCAAAGAACTTAATAATGAAAATGAAGAATACCCAAAGAAATTAGGGACACACATTTACAAATTGATTGAAAAATTAATCATAAACGACTAATGCCCGAATGCCTAATCGAGTAGACGGGTGACGACTTAAAAGTCGTCACTGCGCCTCTCACACCACCGTATCCTTCGACTTTGCTCAGGACAGGCCAAGGGGTCTCGTATACGGCGGTTCACCAAATTGAAGTTTGCGTATTATTAATGTAATCTAACAAAGGTTTATACCCTTTTCGTTTAAGTCTAGAAACTGTAATAGTAGTCTTTAGAATAGGACTTTACTCAAGATTATATTTAAAATTTGGATTTCGTGATATGCTTCGCAGTTGAGCTACTGCCCAGCCTCCCATTCTGGTGCGACTCCAAGCATAGGCTTGTCCTGCTTCTATACCTAATTGAATTAGGTTTTTACGTTTCCTCTCTAGCTTTTTCCAATCATGCCAAATACAATAGCGTAACCGATTTACTCATTTCTTTTCTATTTTATTTTGGTATTCGTGATTCGTTTTACTTAATTCTTAACCACTCATCTAGCTTTTTTACTTTTGCATAGATGTTCGTTAAGTGGTAATTATTCATCCAGCCTCGACAGACTTGATTAAGCCGTTCCAGACGTTCGAATAACGACATGGGTTTGGTTTTCTTGGTAATACTTTTTAGGTTACGTTTAAACTTTGCCCAACTTTTCTTAGCTACCACTAATGCATATTGCCCTTTTACACCCTTTTTATAGACAGGTACAAAACCATGCCCGAGTAGCTCAAAGTTTACAGGTCTGCGGATGCCACTTTTGGCTTTATTTATAGGGAGTTTCAATCGGTCTCTTAAAAAGACAAACAGTTTATTTCCTATAGTTTTTGCCTCGCTTTTGCTTTTAGCGTAAACACTAAAGTCGTCTGCGTAGCGAACATGACGCAAGCCCATACTTTTCATTTCTTTGTCCAAGACATCTAACATAATGTTAGATAATAAGGGACTAATGGGGCTACCTTGAGGGATACCTTTCCTGCGCTTTTTGAGTGTTCCATCTATTAAGATGGGCGCTCTTAACCATTTTCGGATTAATCTCAAGGTGGTTGGACATTTTACTTTGCGGTAAATAAGTTGAAGTAAGATACAGTGGTCTACTTCATCAAAGAACCCTTGTAAATCAATATCTACAATATCTTGGTAACCATCATTGATGTAACCTTGTGCTTGTAATACTGCTTTTTGGATGTTCTTTTGTGGACGAAAACCATAACTAACGGGCTCAAAATCATATTCAAAATGAACCATTAATTGTTGGCTTACCGCCTGTTGTAGCCACCTATCTACTACCGTTGGTATTCCTAATAATCGGGTTTTACCCTGTCCTTTTGGAATGTTTACCCCTAATATTGAATTTGGCACATAGCTATTTGTGCGAATTGTAGATAATATAAGCGAACGATTTTCTAATATGTATGCCGAAAGTGACGTTGTTTTCATACCATCTACGCCACTCGCACCTTTATTGCGCTCCACTTGGCGTGTTGCCTTAAAAAGATTTGTTGCTGATAATACCTGTTCAATCATAGATTCAATAATTCGTGTACTCCTGTTGGTTTAAAACTAGGCTAGCTAGGCATCCTAATCGAATTCCAACGTAATTTAATGTTCTATCCTTCCTTACCCGTGAGGCCTGTACAATTCTTGTTGCACCTCGTTTCCTGTAAGTATTATGACTTCTGCTGACTTCTCCAAATAACCAACTCGTAGTTGTCCCTCACGCCAGCTGGCTCGTTCACTAAAAATGTCTGCCAGACATTTTCTTTACGCTCCGCCCTCCAGGTAATGACATCTTCTTTCCCTCAATTCCTGCCGTATCTACATACTTACCCTTTTGTTAATCTTGAGGCGTTACAATGATGTGCTTGCTTACCCAAGTAAATATGCCTCTGTATACGATTTCTGCTTGGCCTGTCCTGAGCGTAGACGAAGGGGCAGTACCGAGTTTTGTAGTTTCGCTTCCTTCAGATAAAACCTCACGATTTTCACCCTTGCGACTTACTAATGCTTCAAGACGTTACTCCTGCGCATAAGGGACTTGCACCCTATAGATTAATTATTTACCTTTCCGTAAATAAAAGATGCCCATGCTGGGCACACACACCATATATAATTTATTGCTGGCTTTTTGCTTACTTACGAAAATCCTCGCGGATTTTCTTTGTCTGTAATTATTTACTAAATTAGTTGCTTAAACCACGCAACAAACCATATATAAACACGTTAGCTTTCATTGAAAAAAACTTACGGAAAATCCAAATTAAATATGTTGGAAAGTATTTATATTGAGCTTTACAATCCTACAAAAAAAGATTAAAATGAAAATTATTAAATGGTTGTCTATTTTAGTTTTTACAGCAATTATTATCGTTGCTTTTCATTGGATTGGCTTAATTTTCATTTTCTCTCACGGAGCAGGATCCGGAGGAACTGGGCTTATTAAGTCATATAAATTCAATTTAAAAACAAAGAATATCAAAACGGAATTTGATAAAACATTTGATAAAAATAAAATCCATTTTCGAGATTCAGTTGTAGATAATAGCTATAGAGGATTTTTCAATGAAAGTCTTATAATTATTAATTTGAAAAAGCACAATATGGAATATATCGTTGAATCACCTATTGGTAGTGACAGTCTCTATTTTTATTTAATTTACATTAATGGTAAAATAGATGATGACTTTGGATGGTTTTTTTATGATAAATATAAAGCAATTAAATTATTTGAAAAAGAAATAATAGAACCCTTATCTGAAAAATATAAAAGAATTGAGTAATTTCTAACGACCGTAAAAAAAATAGAAAAACATCAGACTTTTAGCTCATTTACGGTATCGAAATCTGAATAAAAAATAGTAAACGGACTTTAGCAAGTTTCCGAATTGTTCACTCACGGATTTAAAAATCTTTGCGGAATAAAACGCTGACAAAACTCATTCAAACTCTGAAAAATGAAATTAGCAACTGAATTTAATCTGACAGAAAAAAACAACGAAAAGCTAATAACTAAGAATTCGTTTTGCCGATAGGCCAAAAATGAATTCTGTGTTGACGAATCCGGTTGATTTGCCGTACTATGGGTAAAACGATGTATTTAGGGAAGG
>NZ_JBHMFC010000059.1:0-516 GCF_042427585.1 Mariniflexile ostreae
ATTTATGATTTCACAAACTTGAATACCTTAAATTTTTCATGGTCTTTACTTAAAAATGGAAAAGAAGTAGCAAACGGTGCATTACCCGTATTAGACATTGCGCCGTATGCTTCACAAAAAGTAAAAATTGAATTACCAAAACTTGAAGATGCTACTGCAGAGTATCATTTAAATCTGTATGCTAAAACGAAAACAGCAACGGATTTAGTACCAAATAAACATACTGTAGCATTTGAGCAATTAGTAGTTTCAAAAGGGAAAAGCACATTACAATTTGATACTAAGGAGGCTATAGATGTTAATGAAGACACTGATTTTATGACTATTTCAGGTAAATCATTCAAAATGGCTTTCGATAAGAAAACAGGGGGTTTATCAACGCTTGATTATGGAAATGGAAATGTTATATTAGAAGGCATTAAAGCCAATTTCTGGAGACCAACAACCGATAATGATTTCGGACATAAAATGCCTAAAAAATTAGGCGTTTGGAAAGAAGCTTCAAAAAATCAAGAG
>NZ_JBHMFC010000006.1:0-95934 GCF_042427585.1 Mariniflexile ostreae
ATTCAAAAGCTTCAGCACCATATCCAGAACAATGTCCATCCATTATCAAAACATACTGAACTACTTTGACAACAGAAGCACCAATGCTTCGGCAGAATCGTTCAGTGCAAAAATAAAGGCATTTAGAGCGCAGTTCAGAGGGGTTAGAAACGTAGAGTTCTTCCTATATAGACTTACAACAATTTATGCATAATCTTAAAATCCCACAACTTTATGACTTGATCCGGGGTAACGCCCCAATTAAAAATATAGGGGTTCTTATTCGAGTTAAACAGGTAAATATTGAAGGTTTTGAAAGGATGTATATAACGTAAAAAACCCGCTAACTAATAAAAGTAGCGGGTTTTTAATTATTTAATTTGTTTACCATCTTTATCGAAAAAGTGGTATTCTAAATATGTGTAAGCATCTCTTGGTAATATTTTTACCCATTTTTTATGTTCTAAAAACCATTTAGAACGTATTGATGGAAAACCTTTTGTTAGGAAGGCTGCTATAAAAGGGTGAGTGTTTAATGTCAACTTTTTATAGTCTTTTTTTAATAGTTGTTCAAGATCTTGTGTCACTTTTTGCACGATTCCTATCGGTGCTTCTACCTCAGAGCCATTAATAATTTCGTCAGGGTTTTCCTCACGGGTTTTAATGTTCATTTCTGGGCGTACGCGCTGTCTTGTAATTTGTATCAATCCAAATTTACTTGGAGGCAATATTTTATGCTTCGCTCTATCATCTTTCATTTCATCGCGAAGATGATTAAAGAGTTTTTGCCTATTTTCTGCACTGGTCATATCTATAAAGTCGACTACAATAATGCCGCCCATATCACGTAATCGCAATTGGCGTGCCATTTCGGTAGCTGCTATTAGGTTGACTTCAAGTGCCGTATCCTCTTGATTGTTGGCTTTATTAGACCGGTTTCCACTGTTTACGTCTATAACGTGTAAGGCTTCGGTGTGCTCTATAATAAGATAAGCACCTTTTGCCATGGAAACGGTTTTGCCAAATGAAGTTTTGATTTGTCTTTCTATTCCAAATTTTTCGAAAATAGGAATATTGGACTGATACTGTTTCACTATTGATTCTTTATTGGGTGCAATTTCTTGCACATAATCTTTAATTTGATAATAAAGCTCTTCATCATCCACAGTTATTCCTGTAAAGGTGTCGTTGAATATGTCTCGTAAAATTGACGAGGCTTTATTCATCTCACCTAAAACCTTACTGGGGTGGTGGGCTTTATGTAGCTTTTTACACATTGCGGTCCAGCGACTTAGCAAATTTTGTAAATCTTTATCTAGTTCGGCTACTTTTTTGCCTTGTGCTACTGTACGAACAATAATACCAAAACCTTGCGGTGTGATACTTTTTACCAATCGTTTTAAGCGGTCTTTTTCTTCTTTGCTTTCTATTTTTTGAGAAATAGAAATACGGTTAGAAAAAGGCACTAAAACGATATACCTACCGGCTATGGAGAGCTCAGAACTAATTCTGGGGCCTTTGGTCGATATAGGTTCTTTTACGATTTGTACTAATAGCGATTGATTTGATTTTAAGACATCGGCAATTTTGCCGTCTTTATCAATATCTTTTTCAAATGGGAAATTTTTTAAAGAGAAATCCTTTAATTTACCTGTGCTTACACTTTTTGTGAATTTTAAAAGCGAAGGAAGCTTTGGCCCTAAATCATGATAATGCAAAAACGCATCTTTCTCATAACCTACATTTACAAATGCAGCATTTAGTCCAGGAACAGCTTTTCGTATTTTGGCAATAAACACATCGCCAACCGCAAAGTTGTTAGCACCCTCGTCTTTCTGTAATTCAACAAGTTTTCCATCTTTTAATAAGGCAAAATCAACATCTTCTGAACTAGACCGAATGATCAATTCTTTATCCATTTTGTTAATTTTTATCCACCTCAATAACACTACTGAGACAGATGGATTATACAATATTTTATATCTTAAAAACGGTTATGATACGAAATCAAGGGATGTTGTAAGATAATCACAGGTCCCGTCCCGATAGCAATCGGGATTAAACGGGATGATCCGTGGAGTCCATAATTTAATTTGAATGGACTCATTTCAAAGAACGTTTGTTGCGTTAAAACCAAAAAAAGTAGCTAATCTAACTACTTTTTGGGTTTATTTTTTCTTCTTGTGACGGTTAGCACGTCTACGTTTTTTACGTTTGTGTGTTGCTACCTTATGTCTTTTTCTTTTTTTACCACTTGGCATAAATAGTGTCTTTAAAATTAATAATTTGTTTTAATGCTTATTTAACGTCCACATTTGTTTTAACGCCTTCTACAAAAACTTTAGCAGGCTTAAATGCGGGTATATTATGTGCAGGTATTTTAATAGTAGTATTTTTAGAAATATTCCTACCTGTTTTCTCTGCTCTAGTTTTAATAATAAAGCTTCCAAAACCTCTTAGGTAAACATTATCACCACCTTCTAAAGAAGTTTTTACTTCTTCCATGAATGTCTCAACAGTTGCTTGAACATCTCCTTTTTCAATTCCTAACTTATCAGAAATTTTTGCTACAATATCAGCCTTCGTCATTTTAATAATTTATTTTATGTTACTATATCTAATTTAAAGGGATGCAAATATAGGAATTAAAAATTCAATATTTCAAACCTAATTCATTAAAATTTAAGATTATAAACGTTTATTTTTGTGCGCTATATTAAATAGGTCAATGATATTTTCAAAAACACTAATTGCTTGGTATTCAAATAATAAGAGGGATTTGCCGTGGCGTAAAACAATTGCACCATATTATATCTGGTTATCTGAGATAATTTTGCAGCAAACCCAAGTAAAACAAGGTTTGCCTTATTACGAGCGTTTTGTTCGCGATTACCCAACTGTTTTTGATCTTGCGAATGCACCCGAAAGTGCTGTATTGAAACTGTGGCAAGGTTTAGGTTACTATTCTCGAGCTAGAAATTTACATGCTACTGCTCAATATATAGCCCATGAGTTGAATGGGTGTTTTCCCAATAATTATACCGACTTATTAAAATTGAAGGGCGTAGGGGATTATACCGCAAGTGCGATTGCATCTATTTGTTTTAATGAGGTTACGGCTGTGGTAGATGGTAATGTGTATAGGGTGTTGTCTCGATATTTTGGGGTCGATACCCCTATTAATAGTCCGAAAGGAGCTAAAGCGTTTAAGCAATTGGCCCAAACACTTATTGATAAAGCACGTCCTGCAGAATTTAATCAAGCTATAATGGAGTTTGGTGCTATACAGTGTAGGCCTAAAAACCCAGATTGTGAAAGTTGTCCGTTTGCTAAAGGGTGCGTCGCATTTAATACACAAGCTATTGCTGTTTTACCTGTTAAAATAAAATCTGCAAAGCCCAAAAAAAAGCACTTTAATTTTTTGGTGCTTATCTCTAAAAACCATAAAACGCTTTTAGAGAAGCGAAAAGGGAAGGGGATTTGGCAAAACCTATATCAGTTTCCTTTAATTGAAACTAAAAAAGATTTGGATTATAATGCCTTTAAGGATTTAGTTGATGATCATAGTGCTGTAAAGGGAAAGTCATTTGAGCTCTCCTTATATAATGAGGTGCTTGTGGTTCATAAATTATCACACCAACATCTTTATACCAGATTCTGGATTGTTACTACAGATGATGAGGTTGAAAACGCAATTCCTATAAGCACCGTGAAAGATTATGCGGTGCCCATATTAATCGGTAATTTTCTAGAGGTTTTTAACTTTTAGAACGAATGCTTGTTTTATTAAATGGTTTTCCTGTACCCCAAGAAAGCGTTGTGCGTTTTGGTCAATATTATTTAATCGGTTAATTTCGGCAGTCTTATTTTTTTTATTATTTTTAAAAAAAATGAAAAGCTTTTTTAACTAAAAAGAGGTCGAAGTTGCTGGTATGTGGTGTTTCATTGTAATTGCTGCTCCTTTATATATGGTAACGCGATAATTCGTTATGGGGGTTCTGTAATATCAAGTACCCAAAAATAAAAGAATGAATAAATATTTCGTTAATTTTGCTTTTTAAAACATTAAAAACTATGTCTGGAACCTTGAATAAAGTGATGCTTATTGGGCATTTGGGTGATGAAGTGAAAATGCATTATTTTGAAGGTGGCGGTTGTATTGGTCGATTTCCTTTGGCCACCAATGAAACCTATACAAGTAAGCAAACGAATGAACGTATTACAAATACCGAATGGCACAATATAGTGGTGCGTAATAAGGGTGCGGAAATTTGTGAGAAATATTTAAGTAAGGGTGATAAAGTGTATATAGAAGGGCGTTTGAAAACGAGAAAATGGCAAGATGATAAAGGTATGGATCGCTATTCCACTGAAGTTCATTGTACCGATTTCACGTTTTTATCCACTAAAAAAGAAAGTGAGAACAATGTCTCTAATACTGCGTCTGAACAAAAGCCTTCGGCACATCAAAAACCTAATACTGAGCCTGTAGGTGAAGAGAAGGAAGATGATCTTCCATTTTAAAAATTCTAAATTTAACTTAAACCAAAGTAATTGGACCCTGACCCCGCGAGTTTTAAATCTTTAATTATGACAATTGACTTTTCGATTGTTAGTAGTCTCATATTATTAGTGTTGTTACTGGCATGTTCTGCATTGATTTCTGGTGCCGAAGTGGCCTTGTTTTCTCTTTCAAAAACAGACATAGCCAAAGGTTTAGAAGAGAAATCTAGGCGTATGCACGTTATTTCAATGCTTTTAGGCCGTCCCAAAAAGTTATTGGCCACGATTCTAATTGCTAATAATTTTATAAACATTGCCATTGTTATCTTATTTGCTTTTTTAGGCGGTTTTTTATTTGACACTATAACCTCTACTGTATTGAAATTTATTGTAGAAGTGGTAATCGTAACGTTTTTAATTTTATTATTTGGGGAAATATTGCCCAAAATATATGCCAGTAGGAATAATGTGAAGTTTGCAACCTTTATGGCCTATCCTTTACGGGTTTTAGATGTGTTGTTAGCGCCTTTAAGCTTGCCTATGCGAAGCATTACCCTTGGCATTCATAATAAGCTGGGCAAACAAAAGTCGAATTTAAGTATAGATCAATTATCTCAAGCCTTAGAGCTTACCAGTGAAGAGGATACTACAAAAGAGGAGCAAAAGATATTACAGGGTATTGTGTCTTTTGGAAATACGGATACAAAACAAGTGATGCGTCCGAGAATGGATATCTTTGCTTTAAATATTGAGCAAAAATACACAGAGGTTTTAGCAGCAATTAAAGAAAATGGGTATTCTAGAATTCCTGTTTTTAAAGATAATATCGATAACATACAGGGCATTTTATATGTTAAGGATTTGCTGCCGTATATTGATAGAAAACAATTTGATTGGAAGGCTTTGCTTCGTGACCCTTTTTTCGTGCCAGAAAATAAAAAACTAGACGATTTAATGGGTGAGTTTCAAGAAAAGAAGGTGCACTTAGCAGTTGTGGTAGACGAGTATGGCGGAACATCTGGCTTAATATCATTAGAAGATATTATCGAGGAAATTGTTGGTGATATTAGCGATGAGTTTGATGATGAAGATTTGAACTACTCCAAACTAGATGATAATAATTATGTTTTTGAAGGTAAAACAGCATTAAAGGATTTTTATAAGATACTTAATATTAACGACGAATCTATTTTTGAAAACCATAAAGGCGAAGCTGAAACCGTAGCTGGTTTCGTGCTGGAAATTTCGGGAAGTTTCCCAAAACGTAACTCTCAGATACATTTCGAAAACTACGTTTTTACCATAGAATCTTTAGATCAAAAACGGATTAAACGTGTAAAATTCACCATAACGCCATGAGGCATTCCTTTTATTTAATGGCGCTTGCGCTACTTTTGATGTCTTGCGACGAAAATTACGTGCCAAAACCTAAGGGCTATTTGCGCCTAGAGTACCCTGAAGCCCAATATGTGCAAACGGATATGGATGTGCCTTTTACTTTCGAAACCAATACTGTAGGTGCATATTTAACAAGTAAAAAACAAGCCGGAACTACAGAGAGTTATGCTATTAATATTGAGCACCCTTTGTTAAAGGGTACTATTTTTTTAACTTATAAGGCCATAGGGAACAGTAAGGATAATTTACTGGCTTTTTTGAAAGATGCACAAAGTTTGCCACAAAAGCACATGATAAAAGCCGATGGCATTTTAGAAGAACGCTATGAAAACAGAGAGCATAATGTTTACGGTATGTTTTATGAAGTGGGTGGGGATGCTGCATCCCAATCGCAATTTTATATTACCGATAGCATTAATCATTTCTTAACGGGTTCTTTGTATTTCTATGCAAAACCTAATTACGATTCTATTTTGCCGGCTGCAAATTATTTGAAAAAGGATATCAAGCATATCATGGAAACCATTAAATGGAATTAAAAAAAGCGTTTGGATTTTAAACCCAAACGCTTTTTTAGTTGAACCCTTTTTTTAAAACTACAGCACAGCATAAGCTGTTTGTTTTATTCTGCAGAAAAACTATCAACAGTTTTCATGTTGGTTACCTTATAAATATCAGCAACTTTACTCACTCTTTCTTCTAATGCTGTGGGGTTTATTTTAGCATTGTCGTATTCTACCATTGCTAATTTTCTGTCAAAATCTACAGTAGCAGACTTTACACCATCCATTTTAGCAATGCTTTTTTGTATAGAGGCAGCACAGCCAACCGCGCAGGTCATGCCATTAATAGTGAATTCCGCTTTAGCGTAGGTGGCATTGGGATCTAAAGTTTGCGATGTTTCTGTTTGTACTGTTTTGATTTCAGGTTTTGCTTCGTTTTTACAATTCATGATCAATAAAATCATTAAAGTAAAGGTTATAGCGTGTATGGTTTTCATAGGTAAATGTTTTTATAATGTTTTGTATTTACAAAATTAAGAAATAATGTGGGGTATTCTGTTATGAATACCGTTTTTGTGATAGGGTTGCTTATTATTAACTAGTATGAGATCGTAGAAACGGTTTGTATATGAAGGGTGGTTAAGGTATTGTGTGCTAACGAGTTATTCTTTTTTTTTTGTTTGGCACAAGTTGTTAATTTATTTGTAGTGTTTTACAAGCCCTAATCACAAGGAAAAACATTTTTTTAATAAGAGTTTATTTGCTAAATTATTATTTCCCATTTTTTTTCACGAAATTTAAAGGTCTTTAAAATGATTATACTATGAAAAAAGCATCCCTTCCCATTCGATTTGGACTTGTTACAGCGGCTGTGCTCATTGCATATTTTTTGATTTTGGCTCTGTTCCATAAACATACCAATCCTGTATTTAGTTTTTTTAATGCGGTTATTACCGCTTTTGGGATTTATGAAGCTGTGCGTTTGATGAAGCTTCAAGAACCAAAAATGTTTTCTTATGGCGAAGGCTTTAAAACAGGACTCATTACAGGGTTTATTGCTACTTTGTTTTTTACTGTTTTTTTTCTTTTTTATGCCACAGCGCTTAATACGGATTTCTTACCAGAACTGCTTGCTGTAATGAACGGAGGTCTTGATGCGGATATTGGTATGGTTACTTTTGTTGTTGCCATCATGGGCTTGTCTACCACAGTGGTTTCCACCCTTGCTGTCATGCAGATTTTTAAAAAAAGTGGAAATGTTTCTCAAAATAAATAAAACATTTGTAGATTAATTAATTAGCAGTATATTTGCACCCGCCTTTAAGAGAGGCAAATCGAGTTTTTTAAACAAATTAATTAATAAAAACGTAACGCTATGTACGCAATTGTAGAGATAGCAGGGCAACAATTTAAAGTTGTTAAAGATCAAAAGGTTTTTGTTAACCGTTTACAAACAGAAGAAGGAGAGCAAATTGCTTTCGATAATGTACTTCTAATTGAAGATGGTGATGCAATAACTGTTGGCGCCCCAGCTATAGACGGTGCTCAAGTAGGAGCTAAAGTCTTAAAGCACCTTAAAGGTGATAAAGTTATCGTTTTCAAAAAGAAAAGACGTAAAGGATACCGTGTTAAAAATGGTCACCGTCAATCTTTAACTGAAATCGTTATTGAAAGTATTGCTGCCTCGGGAGCTAAAAAAGCTACCCCAGCAAAAGCAGAGCCTAAAGCTGCTGCTCCAAAAGCAGAAGCCAAACCAGCCGCTAAAAAAGCAAAAGGAAAAGCTGATGATTTGAAAAAAATCGAAGGTGCAGGACCTAAAGCTGCTGAAGCACTAGTAAATGCAGGTTTAGATACTTTTGAAAAAGTTTCTAAAGCAACGCCAGAAGCCCTAAGTACCATTCTAAATGAAGCGAGTTCAAGGCTTGCTCATATCGTTACGGATACTTGGCCAAAGCAAGCTAAATTAGCTGCAGCTGGTAAATGGGATGAGTTAAAAGAATTACAAGACAAATTAGACGGCGGTATTGAAAAGTAATTTTCAATATAGCTAAATATTAACACATAAAAACTTAAAACAATGGCTCATAAAAAAGGAGTAGGTAGTTCTAAGAACGGTAGAGAATCAGAATCAAAACGCTTAGGTGTTAAGATATTTGGTGGACAAGCTGCTATTGCAGGAAACATTATCGTAAGACAAAGAGGAAACACACACCATCCAGGTGAGAATGTGTATTCTTCAAAAGACCATACATTGCACGCATATGTTGATGGCGTTGTGAAATTCACAAAGAAAAAAGATAATAAATCTTATGTTTCTATAGAGCCTTTTGAGGCTTAAGAAGTATGTCTTAAAATTTAACCTAAGCTTAAGCAAAGGTAAAAAGCTCTTTTTGGAAACAAAAAGAGCTTTTTTATTGGATACAAAACGGTTGTCTTAAGTTGTAAGTTGTGAAGGAGCCTGGCCTTAAAGCCCTCCAATGGTGAGTAGTTCCTCCCATTGCGTGGTATACCTAGGGCTGCGATGTTCTTTTATCAGGGCCCATTGTTTTTCTCGATTCCCCACTGTGGCGAGTTTTACCTTATTTTTTCCAAATTTATCATTTAAGGTATCAATAGCATCCGTGAGCTTTTTGCTCTCAATCTTACTGGGTTGTTCAAATAAATTTAATTGAATTTGGTGTTCTGGTACTAAATGAAAGAGGTTTACGCCAACTTTTTTATAACGGTAGCCGTCTTTATATATTTTTTTTAAACCTATTAATGCTTGTTGGGTTAATTTGATGGTGCTATTTGTTGGGCTATCTAAAGTTATAATGATTTTATTTCGATATTGTTTATCACCATCATTATGGTAATTAGTAGTTAAAAAGATTTCCATTTGGGTAGCGGCACTTTTTTGTTGACGTAACAAATCGGCGACTTCAGCAACATAATAACTACAGGCTTCTTCAACTAAACCATAATCGTCAAGTTTCTTTCCAAAAGATTTTGCTGTACCAATCCCTTTTTTGGCATCGGTTGAGGTTACTATTTCTAAACAAGGAAAATTATTGAGCTCTCTCCAAAGGCGTTCGCCTATCACGGTCATTTCTTTTCTAACCCAAGCAACTTCCATATTGGCAAAGTCCCAAGCAGTTTTTTTGCCGGTATTTTCTATGCGTACCGTATGTTTTCTGCCAATGCCCCAAATGTCTTTGATCGTTGAGGTTTGTAGAAGATGTTTTCTTTTTTCTTCGGAATCTACAACATACACATTATTGTTTTCTGGAATTTTCTTAGCAAACTTATTAGCCATTTTGGCGAGCGATTTGGTTTTTGCTACGCCAATACCCACAGGAATGCCGGTGTTTTTAAATATGGTGTCTTTTATTTTATGAGCAATAGTTTCTAATGCTTTTCCTTGGTAAAACGAAAGGTCTATAAAACTTTCGTCAATACTATACTCTTCTATTAAAGGAGAGAATGTTTTTAAGGTGTCCATTACTCGGCGCGACATGTCACTATAAAGGGTGTAGTTGGATGAAAAACACACCACATGGTGGTCGTCCAATATTTTTTTGATTTTGAAAACAGGCTGAAACATGGGGATGTCTACTAAAGCCTTTGCTTCTTTGTTTGCAGCAATAATACAGCCGTCATTATTGCTTAACACCACAACGGGTCGGTTTTGTAAATCGGGTCTAAAAACCTGTTCACAAGAAGCGTAAAAACTATTGCAGTCTACTAATGCAATCATTTATAAAACCGATTTTATAATGTATGTAATAACACCCCAGGTTTGAAATGCCGCCGTTTCTTTATCTGATATTCTAATAATTTTAAAAGCGTCTTCTTGAACAGCAACAACCAGTTGATGGGTTTTGGGGGTAAGGGACTTGTCGATAATAAGCACGTCATTTTTATGGATGCTGAAATCTGAAAAAGAATCGTCCGAAACCCGAATATAGAAACTTGCAGATGCATTTTCTACCAGAACATCGTTTAAATCGATTCTGGGTTCGTTGTAATGTGTGGCAGGGCTAGAGAAACCTGTTTGTGTTGGACGCGCAACTCTGTAGTTTTTGTCCGACTTTTTTATTTTATGTATCTCAGGTGTTTCCATAGCCTTAAAATTACGTGAAAAACAAAGACTTTATTCATAAAATTTGAATAAAGAATTAACAATCCTAATACAGTACATAATTAAAATTAGATGTGCTTTAACTTAAATATAGTAGAAGGGTTAGGCATGTTTTTTAAGCGATAAGATTTAAAGCATCTGAGTTTAAAAAGTAGTTATGCTTTTAAAATAGCATTCATTATTTTTAAATGGTGTGTGGTGTGCATTTCTAAGAAAGTTAAGGTTTGGGCTTTTGATAGCATGCCGAAAATATGATGAACAAAAAAGGTGTTTTTGTGTAATGTTTCAATATTTTTTAGGTGTTCTTTTGCTTCTTGTAATTGCGCGTATAAATCTTTTTCTAAAATCAATTTAGGGGGAGTTACTTCTTCTGGCGCTTTTACTTTGCCACGTGGAAACCAACCTAAAATAAAGAAAGTGCTACGCAGTAAATTAAAATTCTTTTTATATGTATTGGGGTCGCTTTTCTCTAAAATAGTGTACACCCGATGTATCACTTTCAATGTGTGGTCTATATGCCAGCCTACATTTGCTTTCGATACGTTTGTGTTTATTTCAGCTTTTAAGGGGATGTGTTTTTCTATTTGAGATAAAAGCCGGGTTAAAACTGCTGTTTTGGTGTTGTCCATTTCTAAAATTTAATTTAAAGGTATTGATTAAATGCTTAACTTAGGCTACAACATGGCTAATCGTTCTTTGTTCTCTTTAAGAGTTCTGGATTTAAAAGCCTTATAGGTGAAAATAAAGTGATTTAGAAAAGTGTCGATTTATAATAGTATATCAGCTATAATGGCGTTTTATCATACCGAATTAGAAACCAGTTGTCTTGTATTTTCTCTATATCATATCAAAAGTAAATAGATTGTTAATCCTTAAGAAACAAAAATAAGTGCCTATGCAACCTTTTAGATCAGAAATCAGAAATTCTCCTTCGCAATCCACTATCAAAATTTATTTAACTGATAGCGATTTAGATGAAAAAATAAAAAAACATTTAGAACATTTCAGTGAAATAGAGTCCATAGAAATTGCGGAAAGTATGGAGCAAAATCGAGGGGACGAAAGCATTACCATTCTATTAAAAAATGATGTGGATATCAATAAAGTAAAAGCAGCTATTGATTCTAGTTTATGGTGGTATTTTGAGGAGGATTTGGTTGACGAGTAGACTTGGCTTAAGGGTTTTCGCCCATGTCAATAAAAACCATAACATCATTGAGGCAGGTTTTGAGTTCTTTTTTGATTTCATGCTCCCAAAACCGGAAAACGGTATAGCCCAATGTTGCTAATTCTAAATTTATTTCCCTGTCACGCTGCATATTGCGTTCAATTTTAGGGGTCCAAAAGTCTCGGTTGGATTTTAGCTGGAGTTTTCGCTCGTCCCAATGATAGCCATGCCAAAATTCACCATCGATAAAAATGGCTAATTTGTGTTTTTTAATGGAGATATCTGGTTTTCCTGGGAGTTTCTCAGAATGGATCCGATAGCGAATGCCTTTGGCCCATAAAGCCTTTCTAAACAGCAATTCTGGTTTTGTGTTTTTACTTTTAATACGTCCCATTATTTTTGAGCGCTTTTTAGTGGTATAAAAGCCAGAAGCCTCATTAAATCTTGGCACTTTTATTTTGGGTTCTTTATATTCCATGGTATTAATGTACGGAATTTTTAGAAAAATTAAACCCCTCACAGAACGAACGGTGAAGGGTTTGAATATCTAAAAGCGAAATAAATAAACTCTAATAGTTTATTTAAGACTAATAGCGGTAGTATTCTGGCTTATAAGGGCCTTCTACTGCTACACCAATATAATCGGCTTGGTCTTTACGAAGTTCTGTAAGCTCTACACCAATTTTCGCTAAGTGTAATTGTGCTACTTTTTCATCAAGGTGTTTAGGTAACATATACACGTCGTTTTTATACTTATCGGTGTTGTTCCATAATTCAATTTGTGCTAAAGTTTGGTTTGTAAACGAGTTGCTCATTACAAAACTAGGATGCCCTGTAGCACAACCTAAATTTACTAAACGGCCTTCAGCAAGTACAATAACATCTTTTCCGTTTATGGTGTATTTATCTACTTGTGGTTTGATGGTGTTTTTGGTATGTCCGTGGTTTTTATTTAACCAAGCCATATCAATTTCATTATCAAAATGTCCAATATTACAAATGATGGTTTTGTCTTTTACAGCCTCAAAATGCTCGCTGCGTATAATGTCTTTGTTTCCAGTAGTCGTAATAATAATATCTGCAACTGGCGCAACAGTTTCTAGTTTTTTAACTTCAAAACCATCCATAGCCGCCTGTAGCGCACAAATAGGGTCGATTTCTGTAACGGTAACAATACTGCCAGCACCTTTAAAAGAAGCTGCAGTTCCTTTGCCTACATCGCCATAACCACAAACTACTACGCGTTTTCCTGCAAGCATTAAATCTGTTGCACGGCGTATCGCATCTACAGCACTTTCTTTACAGCCATATTTGTTGTCAAATTTACTTTTTGTAACACTATCGTTTACATTGATAGCGGGCATGGGGAGTGTTCCTTTTTTAACACGCTCATAAAGTCTGTGAACACCAGTGGTGGTTTCTTCGCTTAACCCTTTAATACCTGGAACCAATTCTGGAAAACGATCTAAAACCATATTCGTTAAATCACCACCATCATCAAGAATCATATTAAGGGGTTTTCTGTCTTCACCAAAAAATAAGGTTTGCTCGATACACCAATCAAACTCTTCTTCGGTCATGTCTTTCCAGGCATACACGGCAGTTCCTGCATCGGCAATAGCCGCAGCAGCTTGGTCTTGTGTGGAGAAAATGTTACAAGAGCTCCATGTTACTTCAGCACCTAAAGCTTGTAAGGTTTCAATTAAAACAGCTGTTTGGATCGTCATGTGTAAACAACCAGCTATTCGTGCTCCTTTTAGTGGTTTTGAGTTTCCGTATTCTTCACGAAGGCTCATCAAGCCAGGCATTTCTGCTTCAGCCAATTCTATTTCTTTACGTCCCCAAGCAGCTAATGATATGTCTTTTACTTTATTTGCTATGTAAGGAATTGTTTTTGTGCTCATAGTGTTTTCTTTTATTTTTAAACTCAAACATCATTGCAATTAGCGCGTAAAATACTAAATTGCGCTTAGCAATATCGCTTAAGATGCCGTAGGCAGTGCAAAGATAATCAATAACTTTTAGAATATTAAATGCCACTTTATAAAACCATTGTTCCAAATTCACAAACAACTGTTAAAATCTGGAAGATAACGGAATCCTTTGAAGCGCTAATGCAGCCGCTAAGCTTAAAACCAACAACTTTAGAGCGTGTTTTGAGTATGAAAAGTGAGTGGCACCAGCGCGGGTTTTTAAGTGTTCGCCATTTGTTGGCAGCGTTTGGTTATGAGGATGCCGATTTGTTTTACGATGTTTATGGTAAGCCACACCTAAAAGATGGTAAGCAAATATCCATTACACATTCTTTTAATTTTTCTGCAGTGATTATAAGCGATGCTACTGTTGGGATTGATATTGAAAAACAACGAGATAAAATTGCTGTTATTGCCCATAAATTTATTGATTATGAGTTTGATTACCTGGATGAAAATGCTACGGATTATATAAAAAAGTTAACCACCATATGGTGTGTAAAAGAATCATTATATAAACTTTTCGCTACACCAGGATTGAGTTTTAAATCCTGCTTTATGGTTATTCCCTTTGCTAGTAGCGATGTTGAAACTGTGGCTTGGATAGATTATAAAAATGAAAAACACCGCTATAATATTCATTTTCTAGAATTTGAGGGTTTTACTTGTGCTTACGCAATAAAATAGGGTGACAGGACAAATAAACATATACAAGAATATAGTTTCAGACATAGCATCAGGAAAACAGTTGCTGGCTGTTTTAATTGATCCCGATAAGTTTTTTATCGAAAATGCAAGTCGGTTTATTGGAAAAGTAAACCGTTCGATAGCTACGCATATTTTTGTGGGTGGTAGTACGGTAGACGCCCATAAAACAGAAAAACTAGTTGTGGAAATAAAAAAGCATACACCTTTGCCTATCGTACTGTTTCCGGGAGATGTGACCCAAATTACAGATAGCGCAGATGCTATTTTATTTTTATCCTTGATTTCTGGACGAAACCCAGACTATTTAATCGATAAGCACGTGCAAGCGGTATCTAGATTAAAACTCACCAACCTGGAAGTAATTCCAACTGGATATCTTTTAATTGAAGGGGGGAAGCGAACTGCTGTTGAGTATGTTACCCATACAAAACCAATGGTGAACAGCGCTATTCAATTAATCGTAGATACCGCTTCCGCGGGACAATACTTAGGAATGCAGTTGATATATTTGGAGGCAGGAAGTGGTGCCGAAACGCCATTGTCCAACAGGACTATTGCTCAAGTTAAAAAAGTACTTCACGTTCCCTTAATTGTTGGAGGTGGTATTAGAAATAAAAAAGATTTAGAGAAAGCTTATGGTTCTGGAGCAGATTTGGTTGTTATAGGAACGGCTTTTGAAGATGATGAGTCTTTTTTTGATGCCTTGCTTGCTTAGAAGCCGATAGTACTAATTTACCAAGCCTTGTAATATATAATCTTTACTATATTCGCAAACCAAGACAATTTAGCATGGAAGAAAAGTATAAACAACAGCCTTCAAATTGTATAAAAATAGTTTTGTTTGGACCAGAATCAACAGGAAAAACAACGTTATCAAAAGCATTGGCAAAGCATTACCATTCGGTTTGGGTACCAGAATATGCACGTGAGTACCTTCAAGATAAATGGAATAAAGAGCGTAAAATTTGCGAACCAAAAGATTTGTTGCCTATTGCCGAAGGACAAATGAAGCTTGAGAACGAATTGGCAAAAGAAACAGATACTGTATTGTTCTGCGACACTAATTTATTGGAAACCAAAGTTTATTCCGAAGCGTATTATTTAGGGGAATGTGATCCGATACTTGAAAAATACGCGCTAGAAAACACTTACGATTTGTATTTTTTAACTTATATTGACACGCCTTGGAAAGCCGATGATTTACGTGATAAACCAGAACAGAGAGTAGAAATGTTTAAGATGTTTCAGGACACACTTATAAAGTATGATAAATCTTTTGTGTTGCTTAAAGGCGATAAGAAAGCACGACTTGAAACAGCCATTGGGCATATTGATGAATTGTTAAGAAAAAGAAGCGAACATGTTATCCGATAAAGATATACTACAAATACAAAGTAAAGGCATGACCTTAGATGAGGTACACGCTCAAATCTCCCGATTAAAACATGGCATGTCTCATGTTCATTTAATCGCACCAGCAATTATTGGGAAAGGGATCGAACGTTACAATAAGAAAGAAACACAGGCCTATATCGATTTATATGAAAGGAAACAAGACGAACGCTCTATTTTAAAGTTTGTGCCTGCATCTGGTGCAGCAACTAGAATGTTTAAATTTTTATTTCAGTTTATAAAAGAATTTAATCCTTCCAAAGAAAACATAAAGGACTATGCAGAAAGGCAGAAAGATAGTTTGATATTAGATTTTTTAGCGGGATTGGAAGCCTTTCCGTTTTACAGTAAGGTTGTGACGAAAGCGAAGGCGTTGTTTCCAGATTTTGATACCTTACCAGAAGGACAAAAGGTGTTAAAGTTTGTAGAAACCATGTTGGATGCAAAAGGTCTTAATTATAGCAATCTTCCTAAAGGATTATTGCCTTTCCATAAGTATGATGATTCCAGTGTAACGGCTTTTTATGAGCACTTATTTGAATCCACTTTGTATGCGTCATCGCATGCTAAAACTAAGCTTCACTTTACGGTTTCGCAAGATCACCATAGTGCTTTTACAGAAGAGTTAAAACGTATAATCCCAGCGCTAGAAGCAAAAACTAAAACGCATTTTAAAGTATCTTTTTCTTTTCAAAAAGAAGCCACGGAAACGGTTGCATTGTCCAAAGAAGGCACCGTTTTTAGAAATGAAGATGGTTCTATCCTGTTCAGGCCAGCCGGCCATGGCGCTTTATTGGAAAACTTAAACGATTTGGATTGCGATGTGGTTTTTATAAAGAACATTGATAATATTGTAGTCTCAGAAAAAAACATAAACGTTTCCAATTATAAGAAGTTGTTAGCAGGAGTTCTGTTGGAGGTGCAAGCGGACATATTTCATTATTTACACATGCTAGATGCTGAAAACATCACTAATTCAGATTTAAAATCTATGGTTTTGTTTTTAAATCATAGGTTAAATGTGGCTGTAACCCCCCATTTTGAAAGCTACGCTACAGAAGAAAAATTAACGTATTTAAAAAATAAACTAAACAAACCGATTCGAGTTTGTGGGATGGTTAAAAATGAAGG
The DNA here is from genome assembly GCF_042427585.1 of Mariniflexile ostreae. NCBI lineage: Bacteria > Pseudomonadati > Bacteroidota > Flavobacteriia > Flavobacteriales > Flavobacteriaceae > Mariniflexile > Mariniflexile ostreae. The sequence continues at coordinate 16,876 of NZ_JBHMFC010000006.1, forward strand.
AGAGCCTGGTGGTGGCCCATTTTGGATAAAGGACAAAGATGGCCACGCATCCTTGCAAATTGTAGAGTTTGCACAGATTAACTTTGAAAAAGAAGGACAACAAGCTTTAGTGGAAAAGGCAAGTCATTTTAATCCTACAGATTTGGTGTGTGGGATTAAAGATTATAAAGGAAAAAAATTCAACCTTAAAGCGTTTGTCGATCCTGAAGCGGCATTTATAACTATGAAAACTCAAAACGGCTTGGATATTCAAGCTTTGGAGCTTCCTGGGTTATGGAACGGAAGTATGGCTTACTGGAACTCTATTTTTGTTGAAGTGCCTGTAGAAACCTTTAACCCTGTAAAGACAGTAAACGATTTGTTAAAACCTGCCCATCAAGTGTTATGAAGTTTAATGAAGACGCCCTGTTACAAGAATTGTCATTTAAAGCTACGAGAAGTTCTGGCAGCGGTGGCCAACACGTAAATAAGGTGTCATCTAAAATAGAGTTGGTATATGACTTAAAAGCTTCGCTTGTTTTTACAGACGTAATCAAGGAGCGTCTTCAGAAAAAGCTTCAACACAGATTAACCAAAGGCGGCCTCTTAATCTTACAATGTGATGAGAGTAGGAGCCAGCATCAAAACAAATCACTTGTTATAAAGCGTTTTCTCGAGCTTATTAAAGTGTCCTTAAGGGTGCCTAAAAAACGGATTCCTACTAGAATACCAAAGGGCATCATAAAAAAACGTATTAAAAATAATCGAAAGCTCTCTGATAAGAAGGCCTTTAGGAAAAAACCGAACCTCGATTCATGATGTTTTGTTTATTGTGAATTGTTGGCTATCTTTGCAGCGTTCTCAAAAAAGGGGTGCCTATATCGGCTGAGATCATACCCATTGAACCTAGAACAGGTAATGCTGTTTAGGAAAAAGCGAAAATCGCTATTTAGAAAAATCACCTTTTAATACCCAAGACTGGCTTGCTTTGTTTGTAAGTTTTTGCTTAGTATTAAAGTGAGGGGTTTTAAAAATTAATGTATTAACAACACAGAATAATTACCTCTTTTTATTCGGTTATATTTATTTAATCGATATGAAAAATGTATCATTTTTTCGCAGGCAATGGCCTTTAAACACTCTATTTTTCTTGATTTCTTTAAGTGTGTTTGCTCAAATAAATCAAAAACAACAAGATTCTACATACATAGAAACCTTGGATGAGGTTTTGGTGAATGCCGTTCGTGTAAACGCAGATTCGCCAATAACACATTCTAATATTTCAAAAGAAGCATTAGAAAAACGTAATTTAGGACAAGATATTCCTATGTTATTAAACTTCTTGCCTTCTGTGGTAACCACTAGTGATGCAGGCGCCGGAGTTGGGTATTCGAGTATTCGAGTGCGCGGTACCGATGCTAGCCGAGTAAATGTAACTATAAACGGGATTCCGTATAATGATCCCGAGAGCCAAGGTTCGTTTTGGGTGAATTTAGGCGATTTTGCTTCGTCAACAGAAAGTTTACAATTACAGCGAGGGGTAGGAACCTCTACAAACGGTTCAGGGGCTTTTGGAGCGAGTATAAATGTGCTTACCGATGCCATATCTAAACAACCATATGCAGAAATTTCCAATAGTTTTGGAAGTTATAACACACGCAAACATACCGTGAAGTTAAGCACAGGTTTGTTAAATGATCATTTTGAACTGTCTGGGCGGTTTTCTAAAATTGATTCAGATGGTTATGTTGATAGAGCTTTTACAGATTTAAAATCTTATTTTTTACAAGGGGTTTATAAAGATGGAGGAACGTTGATAAAAGCTTTAGCATTTGGAAATCTAGAGCAGACCTATCAAGCTTGGGGAGGTCTTACAGCGGCACAACTTAAGGAAGACCGTCGCCAAAACCCATATACGTACGAGAATGAAACCGATAATTATTGGCAAGACCACTATCAACTACATTGGAATCAGCGCTTGGATGCGCATTGGTCTACAAATTTAGGTCTTAATTACACGCAAGGAAAGGGTTATTTTGAACAATATGAAGCAGATACAGACGACATTGACCTGTATAATGGCATTGTGGTTCCAACAGGATTAGATGAAGATAACAAGCCTATTACAGATGTTATTAGAAGGCGTTGGCTGGATAATGATTTCTATGTGGTAAATGCCAATGTTACATACAAAAAAAACGCCTTAGAACTTATTTCCGGACTTTCTTATACCACATATTCTGGGCAACATTTTGGAGAAGTTATCTGGGCAAGACAATTTGCGCAAAATGCTAATATAAATGACCTGTATTATGATGGAGATGGTGAAAAACAAGATTTTAGTGTTTTTTCTAAAGCAACATTTAAATTAGCCGATAAAGTTACTGGTTTTATCGATTTACAGGGGCGTTTTGTGACTTATAAAACGGATGGTATCGATTCGGATGGAGATTTGTTTATAACAGATGCTAATTTCAATTTTTTCAATCCTAAGGCGGGGCTTACTTATAAGTACTCTAATTTTAATAGCTTCTATGCATCTTACGCTAGAGCTAATAGAGAGCCAAGCCGATCTGATTTTAGAGAGGGCGTAACAGAAAACGAAACCCTTAACGATGTTGAACTAGGTTGGCGATACACGTCTAACAAAGTGGCTTTAAGTACAAATATGTATTATATGTTTTACGAGAACCAAATGGTTCTAACAGGTGAGCTAAATGACGTGGGGGGCGCTATTAGGGCGACTAGTGGTAAAAGTTACAGATTAGGATTGGAAGTAGATGCACAAATTCAGTTTTCTGAAATGTTTAATACGGTAACTAACGTTGCCTTGAGCAGTAATAAGCACCGTAGTTTTAATGCTTCTCTAAATGGAGAAGTGGTAGATCTAGGTGCTACCAATATCGCTTTCTCACCCGAGGTGGTGGTTGGTAATGCATTAAATTTTCATCCTATTGCTAATTTACAATTATCGCTTTTAAGTAAGTATGTAGGTGAACAGTATATGGGGAATACCGATAATAAAGACTCGAAATTGGCAGATTACTTTGTAAGTGATCTTAATATCAATTATGTTATTACTCCTAAAAAGATTTTTAAATCTATTCTTTTATCTGCGCTGGCCAATAATATATTTAACAAAGAATATGTTTCTAATGGATTTTTTGGCGCTTATGATTATAGCGACCCATCTAGTGCAACCGGGACAACCACAGGTTATTATTCGGGATATTATCCACAAGCCACAGCTAACTTTTTATTAGGAGTTACATTGAAATTTTAATATAAGACACTTTTTTTATAAGTCTTAGTTTTTTGTAAAGAATGAAGAATCTTTAGTAACTTTATAGCGAAAGAGATTCTTCTTTTATTTTCAGGAATTATGATACGACTAGAAACAAATAGCTTAACATTTTTTACGCCTCAAGAAGCCACAGGTTTTGAGGCTGTTTTTTTTGATACAGGTATTTCTGCAGGATTTCCTTCTCCTGCTGAAGATTTTAATACACAACACCTCTCTTTAGATAAAGAACTTATTAAAAATAAGGAAACCACGTTTTACGCTCGTGTAAATGGACAATCGATGATTGGAGCAGGTTTAGATGATAATGATTTATTGGTAATCGATAGAAAGCTTGAGCCTGCCAATAACAAAATAGCGGTTTGTTTTTTGGATGGTGAGTTTACGGTAAAACGTTTAAGAGTAGATCAAAATGAAATTTGGTTACAGCCGGAAAATCCAAATTATCCCATAATAAAAATTACAGAAGATAATGATTTTCTTATTTGGGGTATTGTAACCAATGTGATCAAGAAAGTTTGAGTGTTTTAGGCATAAAAAAACGCGAAGACTTGCTTCGCGTTTTAAGTGTATAATGAAAATTATAAATTAATCGACCAGAATAATCGCTCTATTGTCTTTCATTTCAAGCGTTCCAGAATTGATTTTTAAGGTAAAAATCTTGTTGTCATCAGAATGAGGAACAACTTCTGAATGTAAAGAATCAAAAACCAAATGGCTTTTGGTATGCGTATGGATTTTAATCGTTCCTTCTGTTAAAACAGCGACAATGGCAGCGTGATTTTCCAACATTTGAAACTCTCCATTTGCGCCTGGTACGGTTACAGAATCTATTTCTGAACTGAATAAAGTAGCCTCAGGTGATACAATTTCTAAATACATATTTTTTAATTATGAATTATGAATTATCTATTCAGAACAAATTAATTGATTACCATTCTGAGCGTCTAATTCTAAATTAATATTACGCTTCCGCTAGCATTTTATCTCCAGCCTCAATAGCTTCTTCAATGGTTCCTTTAAGGTTAAACGCAGCTTCTGGTAGGTGATCTAATTCCCCATCCATAATCATGTTAAAGCCTTTTATAGTTTCTTTAATATCAACTAAAACACCTGGTATACCTGTAAACTGTTCTGCCACGTGGAAGGGTTGTGATAAGAAACGTTGTACACGTCTTGCTCTACCCACAGCTAACTTGTCTTCTTCAGATAGTTCTTCCATACCAAGAATAGCAATAATATCTTGTAATTCTTTATAACGTTGTAATAACTCTTTTACGCGCTGCGCACATGCATAATGGTCCTTTCCTAAAATATCGGCAGTTAAAATTCTTGAAGTAGAGTCTAACGGGTCTACTGCAGGATATATTCCTAATTCAGCGATTTTACGAGATAATACTGTAGTAGCATCTAAATGCGCGAAAGTTGTTGCCGGAGCAGGGTCCGTTAAATCATCCGCAGGTACATAAACGGCTTGTACAGATGTAATAGAACCTCTTTTTGTAGAGGTAATACGCTCTTGCATGGCACCCATTTCAGTAGCCAATGTTGGTTGGTACCCTACCGCAGAAGGCATACGACCAAGTAGTGCCGACACCTCAGAACCGGCTTGTGTGAAACGGAAAATATTATCTACGAAGAAAAGAACATCTTTTCCTTGTCCTTCACCAGCACCATCACGGAAATATTCAGCAATTGTTAAACCAGATAATGCCACACGAGCACGAGCTCCAGGAGGCTCATTCATTTGTCCGAATACGAAAGTAGCTTTTGATTCTTTCATTTTAGATTTATCAACTTTAGATAAATCCCATCCGCCAGCTTCCATAGAATGCATAAAATCATCACCATAACGGATAATTCCAGATTCTAGCATCTCTCTAAGCAAATCATTCCCTTCACGTGTACGTTCTCCAACACCAGCAAACACAGAAAGTCCACCATGGCCTTTTGCAATATTGTTGATCAGTTCTTGAATCAATACAGTTTTACCAACACCAGCACCACCAAATAAGCCAATTTTACCACCTTTTGCATAAGGCTCAATCAAATCGATAACTTTAATTCCTGTAAACAAGACTTCGGTAGAAGTGGAAAGGTCTTCAAATTTTGGTGCTTGACGGTGAATCGGTAACCCTGCTTCTCCAGCTTTAGGTAAATTTCCAAGACCATCAATAGCATCTCCAATAACATTAAATAAACGACCATAAACATCTTCACCAATGGGCATTTGTATAGGGGCTCCTGTGGCGTGCACTTCTGTCCCTCTACTTAAACCATCAGATGAGTCCATGGCTATGGTTCTAACAGTGTCCTCTCCAATATGAGATTGTACTTCTAGCACCAATAAAGAGCCATCTGCTCTCTTAATTTCTAATGAATCATAAATTTTCGGAAGTTCTGAACCAGCAGCGAATTCAACATCGATAACTGGGCCTACTATTTGTGCAACCTTACCTGTAACCTTAACCATTACTTATATGTTTAATATTATGCGATTTAATTGTGTGAAAACAGTATATGTTTTCGCGTGCAAAGATAATTTTTTTAATTTAAAAATAATGTTGTTTCTAAAGGTTTTTTGTAATAAAAAAACGTCTTGAAGCTCAAGACGTTTTAGATTTTTTTTAAGTTTGAATTTATAAGTTATTAATCGACCAAGAAATATAATATTGTTGGCCAATAAACCCTGTGCCTACTGCACTTTGGTATTCTTTTCCTCCTAAATTTGCTGCCCCTATTTTAAACATGGATTTTAAAGATGCTACCGTGTAGTTTAACTGGGCATCTACTACCGTTCTGGAAGGAATTATGGCATTTGCCATACTGGCTTGCCATAAGTAATCATCGCTCCATCTGGCATTAATATTAAACCCTAAATTATTATATAGGTTTGTATTGCCTAACGACACTTTTACCTTGTGTTCTGGTGTGTTAAATCCTGCGCTAAAATCTGGATCGGAGGCTTGGTCAAAATCTAATTTTGAATAGTTGTAACTCGCACTTACATTGAAATTTTGGGCTACTTTGGTAGACATCCCTATAACCGCACCATAGGAGCTCACATCTGCTGAAGAGTTGGTATAGGTGCTAAAAAGTTGCACATTTCCGGTGGCTACTGCTGCTACACCAGACATGTCGTTTACAGAGCCTGTTTTAGGTGTAGCAACTATTTTTTCTGCTAGGAAATCGTTATAAATGTTATAATATGTGTTAAAATCTACGGTAATGGGGCCTATTTTACCACGGTAGCCTATATCGAAAGCTGTAACTTCTTCTGGCTTTACTAGGGGGGTAGCCCCAGTACCTCCTACAGGTTTTAATGCAGAAGTCCCGCCACTGGCGCTAAACTCTAATAGAGATGTTAAGGTGTAAGCATTAAAATAAGCATCTCTAGCTGTTAATGTGGTATTGGGTAACTTTCTATCTAAATTAGAAGGGGATGCTCCTGCCAAAATAGCTCTACCAACGTTTAAACCGATAAAAAGTGATTGCGTATGTGGATTTCTAAACCCGGTTTGGAAAGATGCTCTAAAGTTATGTTCTTTATTTTGGCCTGCAGAATATCCTAAAGAAACCCTTGGAGAGATATTGGCATCAAACAATTCATTTTTATCGTAACGCAAAGAGGCTGTTATTTTTAAACGATCATCCATGAGTTTTTTAATACCCTGGACATAGCCACCATATTCATTGTATTTTATAGGATTATCATAATCTGTAAAAATAGTACCAGCAGAGTTTAAGGCGTATTGCCTGTAAGAGCCGCCTACTTGCAAGTCTAATGCATTGTTTAATAGCTTACTGAAGTTGTAATTTCCTTCTGCAACATAAAGATTTGAATTATCAACAAATCTAGACCCAGAATTTACATCAGGATCAGACGTAACTTTGTTAAAAAGAGCTTCAAATTCTGGAGTTCCTGGTTGGATGGTAACCAATTGGTCTGCTGTTTCCCTTGCTGCTTGATGCAGTTGCTCCTGAACGACAGGGTCAAATGGATTGCCACCGCCACCGGCCACTTGTCCGGCGCCCTGTACATAGGCACCTGCATAAGTTCCAAACCATTGCTCTGCACCTACTTTATTCATGTTAACACCTGTGAAAAACATATCATAGGAGTCGCCCGCAGTTTCACCTGTGGTATAAGCTCGGAAAAAGAAATCGTCATTTCTAATTTCAAATCGGTGCTGTTGCATTAAAAAGTTTTCTAACTGATATCTGTTTGCACCTTGATAGATTGTATTGCCTCTACCGATTCTGGAGTTCCAGATAATTTCAAGATTATCACCAGTGGGTTTGTAATGTAATGCAAAATCTGCTTTTACACTCTCTGCGTTATAATCCGTTAAATCTGCTTCATTGTAACCTGTTCTGGCCACATTGTCTTCGGGTACCAATGCGCTAGCTCCAGGAGGGATTAATCCTCCTTGTTCTAGACTTTGTGCGACCTGCTTTAGGTTAAGGTCTAAAGCATCTAAGTTCACTTCGTCGCCATAAATATTTAAACCATTGTGGGCTGGGTTAGATCGAAATGCTGTAATGCCATCCGCTTGGCCAGGAGCAGCAATGTCGTATTGGTTATTATCAGTAGCATACCAATCGGTTCCTTTTAAATATGAGAAGGTTGCTTTTGCAGCAAACTTATCGCTAAACTTATGGGCAGCACGTATACCAAAATCTCTAAACGTATTGTCGCCCGCAGCTTTTTGAGAGGTAATACCTTGTTTGTAGTAGGCGCTTATCCCTTCATGTTCAAAAGGGTTTTTACTAGTCATAAATAAAATCCCATTAAAAGCATTGGCACCATATAATGCCGAAGATGCACCCGGCAACAACTCTACACTGTTAACGTCTAGTTCGTTAATGCCAACAAGGTTGCCCATTACAAAATTTAGTGCTGGAGAAGCATTGTCCATACCGTCCACTAATTGTACAAACCTAAAATTATTGAAAGTAGCAAATCCCCTTGTGTTTATTGAGTTAAACGTTAAGCTACCTCGATTAACATCTACGCCTTTTAAATTTTCTAAGCTCGTATAGAAATTTGGAGTAGCAGAAAACTTGACATCTCGAGAGTCAAACCTTTCTATAGTTACAGGGGACTCCCTTATGCTTTCGGGGGTTCTGGAAGCGGAAATCACAACTTCATCTAAAGACGTGCCTTCTCTTAATATAATATTGATATTTTGATTAGCAGAAGAAATCGTTTCAGTAACTGATCCATAGCCTACACTACTCGCTTGAATTTTAAGAGGTAAGGTTTTGGCTGTAATTGTAAATTTGCCATCAAAGTCTGTAATAGTACCAGAGTTTGTTCCTATAATAATAATATTTACTCCAGGAATGGGTTCATTTTGTGGGTCTTTCACAAAACCTGATAGTGTTGTTTGTGAATACGAAGCGCTACAAACCAACACTAGTAAAAAAGTTAAAATTGCTTTCATATAGTTATAGTTATTTTAAGTTTATTTTAACAATATAAAAAGATTAATCCTTTATTCCAATAAAATTGTGAGTGGCTGTTTTTTAAAGCAACAGGTTTAAGTTGTAAGTCATTGGTGTTTAGCTAAAAAAATATGTAAAAAAAAGCAGGCTCAATCTATTACGAATTGAGCCTGCTTTACACTTGGTGATAAGTTTTAATTTATTCCACGGTAACTGATTTTGCCAGGTTACGTGGTTGGTCTACGTTTTTGTCTAATAATACCGCTATATGATATGATAACAACTGTAATGGAATAGTTGTTAATAGTGGAGATAAAGACTCTTCCGTTTCAGGAACTTCGATAACATGGTCTGCTAAAGCTCTCACTTGAGTGTCGCCTTCGGTAACAATTCCAATTATTTTTCCTTTTCGAGACTTGATTTCTTGAATATTACTTACTACTTTTTCATAATGCCCTTTTTTTGTGGCTATTACAATTACGGGCATATTCTCATCAATAAGCGCAATAGGGCCGTGTTTCATTTCTGCAGCAGGATATCCTTCTGCATGTATATACGAAATCTCTTTAAGTTTTAATGCACCTTCTAAAGCTACAGGGAAATTATAGCCTCTTCCTAAGTATAAACAATTGCGAGAATCTTTATATATCTCAGCAATTTTTTTGATATGATCATTAGATTCTAATGCTTTTTCAACTTTTTTAGGAATGAGTTCCAGTTCTAGTAAATGCTTACGGAAGTCGGAACTGCTAATGCTGCCTTTTGCTCTTGCTAATCTAAGAGCAATTAAAGTTAAAACAGTAATCTGCGTTGTAAACGCTTTTGTAGAGGCCACACCTATCTCTGGACCCGCATGTGTATAGGCGCCAGCGTGTGTTTCTCTAGAAATAGACGATCCTACAACATTGCAAACTCCAAAAACAAAAGCGCCTTTAGACTTAGCAAGTTTTATGGCAGCTAAAGTGTCGGCGGTTTCACCAGATTGAGAAATGGCGATTATAACATCGTTTTCAGTAATTACCGGATTTCTATATCTAAATTCAGAAGCATATTCTACTTCAACAGGTATTCTGGCAAGGTCTTCGAAAATATATTCGGCAACAAGACCAGCATGCCACGAGGTGCCACAGGCCACTATAATTATACGGTTGGCATTGAGGAATTTTTTCATGTTATCCTCTACGCCAGCCATTTTTATAATCGCTTCGTTTCTCAATAATCTTCCTCTGTATGTATCGGTAATGGCTTTTGGCTGCTCATAGATTTCCTTCAGCATGAAATGGTCAAAACCTCCTTTTTCAATTTGCTCTAAATTCATTTGAAGCTCTTGAATATATGGTGCAACTAAAGAGTCATCTTTTATTTTTCTTATTTTAATCCCTTTATGGAATCTAATAATAGCCATTTCTTCATCTTCTAAATAGATAGCATTTTTAGTATATTCTAAGAACGGAGAGGCATCGCTCGCTATAAAGAATTCATCTTCTCCAATACCAACGGCCAGTGGGCTTCCCAAGCGGGCAATTACAATTTCTTCTGGTTTCGTTTTATCAAAAACAGCAATAGCATAAGCACCTATAACTTGATTAAGCGCAATTTGTACAGCTTTACCTAATTTTATATTCTCTTGTTTTTTTACATACTCTATTAAATTTACCAATACTTCTGTATCGGTATCTGAATGGAATACATATCCTTTTGATATTAATTCTTGTTTTAGGGTTTCATAATTTTCTATAATACCATTATGAATCATTACAAGCTCTCCTGAATTGGAAAGATGTGGATGTGAATTCACATCGTTAGGAACTCCATGGGTAGCCCATCGGGTATGACCGATACCTACGTTCCCGTTTTTTGTAATTTCTTTATCTGCAAGCGCTTCTAGGTCGGCGACCTTTCCTTTTGTTTTAGAGATTTTGAGGTTTTCACCGTCAAATAATGCAATACCTGCACTATCATAGCCTCTATATTCCAGTCTTCTAAGACCTTCAATAATGATGGGGTAGGCTTCTCTGGGGCCTAAATATCCAACAATTCCACACATAGTATTTTATTTTGATTTAGTAAAAAATAATTTTAGGAGCATGCGCCTATCTGCATTAACGGCTTCATTGCTTCCTGATAAAATGGTTCCTCTAGGACTTATTACAGATGCTGCGGGAATAGATGTTACACCATCGTTACTATTTAAAATCAATGCATTATTAGTATAATTAACATTGTTTGAAAGTACGAGTCCTATTTTGGTGTTTGTAGAATCTTTAAAAATAAGATTATTTAAGTGTTCTGTAATCCGTATTTTGTATTTCCAGACTCCTGTTTCTTGTTCTATTCGTGTGCCTAAATGAAAAAACTTTGAACTAATAGGGTTATTTGTATTAGTGGTTTCATCAAAGGTATAATCGATAAGAGGGGCATTGTTATTAACATCATAAGCATAGATTCTATCATATTCATGAGTGCTTTCTGGCGATGTTATGTCTTCGTAAAAAATCAATTGTGCCTCATTGATCAATCGGTCTTGATATTCACCATCTTTAAACTCTTCCCGTAAGGCTTCTAGTTGATCGGGCACCCCGTTTTTATCTAAATCTTCATTCCCGAATAAATCGACAATGGCCATAGATGCAGCATTTTTTAAGTACAGTTTCTGGTCTCCAGTAGCTTTATTGCCATTGCTTAGTGTTACTAAGTTAAGGTCGTTTACAAACGTATTCAGTTTGTTTGCTGTAAAATTAAGCGTGTACGTGCCTTGGGTTCTGGTGGCATCTGTAGCAGAAACGTCTTTAGAGTAGTAAATAACTACATTAGCGTCGCTGCTGGCTAGGTTCAATAGAACCATGCTGCCATCGTTCGCAATAGGTTCTACTTTAAGATATAGCCCTCTAAAATGATTTAAAAAATTATTAGTGTTACTTAAAACGTTGGTCCCCTGTTTTTTAATAATTTCTGTATGCCATATCGTAGTATCTAATTTTAGCCTAAGCGATGGCTCCAAAAATTCAGGAGTTTTTGTAGAATCTGTATACGTTAATCGTATTTGTTTGTTGCTAGGAACCAGGTTGTTATCTGTAAAAATTAAAGCTCCTTTTTGCGAATCGAAGTCAATCACAGAAGTCTCTGTAAGTGCAGAGTTGATGGTTTTATCAGCATTATTGGCATTGGAGTAATAGCGTTGTTGCGTTTCAAATCCTTCACTTGGATTAAAATCTCTTAAAAAGTATTTGTTCTGGTAAATCGATAATTTAAAGGGTGCTTCTGGGTTGCCAAATATGGAATCTAAAGCATACGGTGTTTTACCGCTTTCTAAATTTGTACCTGTAACTTTGCTATAATAAGGAATTTTTAATACCACAGAATCTATAGCAGGTTTAATGCCAAAATCTGGATTAAAACTTGCTGGAGTTAATTGCGCAACAATACTAGCGGTGGTTTGTCCATAAAGCGGATCGTGATAAACGCCCAAAAGGCTTGAGGCCAAGTTGCTTATTTGAACCGAGTCTAGTTTTTTATTGTAAGCACTAACAGCAATAGTTTTGTCTGGCGTTTCAAAATTGGTGTTGTTTTCGCCAATAACATCGCTTTCAAGGATGCTAAAATCTTTATCGCATCCCATTATAGAAAAGGCGATAAATAAAATGAGGCAAGTTGGTAAAAAGGCTTTGAATGTTTTTTTCATAATTTTGATGATGAACACAAAATGGGTTTAAATCAGTACTTGAGAATTAATAAACGACGTGTAAGCCTCTCCAAATTCGTCTTTGCTTTTATGCTCTAGAACAGGTTTTTTAGTGTTTTTCATATAGGCTTCCAATTCTTCAGGAATATCTTCAGAACCTATAATTAACGCGTCAGAATAATCAATAGCAACTTTCATTAAATTCGTATAAGAAGGCGTCTCTAAAACTTTTATAGCCTCGTCATTTATGTTGTCAAATTTAATTTTATTATGCATATCTTCATTTAACGTATTGTTAAAACTTTGATTGTATACAGATGTAATTATTTTGCTAGCGTTAAATAACGGCTCGTCTTTATAGTATTCTTTCAAGTAAATAGGTAAAAGCGCCGCTAACCAACCGTGTACATGAATGACATCTGGAGCCCAATTTAATTTTTTAACAGTTTCAACTACGCCTTTAGCAAAAAATATGGCACGTTCATCGTTATCTGGGAATAAAACGCCCTGTTTATCTTTTATTGTGCCTTTTCTTTTAAAGTATTCGTCATTATCAATAAAGTAAACTTGAATACGTTCTTTTGGAATAGATGCGACTTTTATAATTAAAGGCATGTCCAGGTCGTTGATTACCAAGTTGATTCCAGAAAGCCTGATTACTTCGTGCAATTGATGTCTCCGCTCATTAATATTTCCGTATCTCGGCATGAATATCCTTATTTGGCCGCCTTGTTGATTCACTAATCTTGGAGCTTCAAAAGACATGGAAGAAATTTCCGTCTCGGGCAAATAAGGTACTACCTCAGATGATACATATAATATCCTCTTATCTTTCATATGATTGTTTTAGGTGTTCTTTTTGAGAAATTCAAAATAAAAAACATGCAAAAATACAAAATTTTATGCAGATTCGCAGTAAAAATCTTAAGTTTGCATCCTTAATTTTTAATTAGATTGTGGGGGTTTATTCAGAAAAAGTAGAAGTTGAAAAGGTTGTAACATCTTTTAAGGAACGCGGATTAAGTATCGGTTTTGTTCCAACCATGGGCGCGTTACATCAGGGGCACTTGGCGTTAGTGGAGAATGCATTGGCAAATAATGATAAGGTAATTGTGAGTGTTTTTGTAAATCCCACGCAGTTTAATAATCTTGAGGATTTGGAAAAATATCCTAGGGTATTAGATGAAGATGTGCGATTATTGGAAAAACTTTCTTCAAGTATAGTGGTGTATGCACCTACAGTGGAGGCTGTTTATGCTGACAAAGTTAAGGCTGAGAAGTTCGATTTCGATGGTTTAGAGTTCGAAATGGAAGGGCGATTCAGGGATGGCCATTTTGATGGGGTTGGCACGATAATAAAACGTTTTTTTGAAATAATAAGACCCGATAACGCTTATTTTGGCGAAAAGGATTTTCAGCAATTGCAAATTATAAAAAAACTGGTCGATAAAAAAAAGATACCTGTAACCATCGTAGGTTGTCCTATTTATAGGGAGTCCAATGGTTTGGCAATGAGTTCTCGTAATGTTCGATTAAAACCAGATTATAAAAAAGCAGCACCTTTTATTTTCGAAATTTTAAAAGCGGCCAAAGCGCAGTTTGGCACAAAAAGTGCAAATGAAGTAACGGTGTGGGTCCATGCTCAATTTGCAAATCATCCTCTGTTGAAAATGGAGTATTTTATTATTGCAGATGAAGACACCTTAAAAATAGTAAAACGAAAATCTAATAAGAAAGCATATCGTGCGTTTATTGCGGTATATGCCGATGATATTAGATTAATAGATAACATAGCTCTAAATTAATTATCTTTGTGCCATGCAAATACAAGTCGTAAAATCTAAAATTCACAGAGTAAAATGCACCGGTGCGGAACTTAACTACATTGGAAGCATTACCATTGACGAAGATTTAATGGAGGCAGCTAATATGATTCAAGGCGAAAAAGTCCAAATTGTAAACAACAATAACGGTGAGCGCTTAGAAACGTATTGTATTCCAGGCCCGAGAAATACTGGAGAAATAACCCTTAACGGTGCGGCTGCAAGAAAAGTTGCGGTAGGTGATATCTTGATATTGATTACTTATGCCTTTATGGATATAGAGGAAGCAAAAGTGTTTAAACCCGCTTTGGTTTTTCCCGATGAGACGACTAATCTTTTAAAATAAACTGTTGAGCTCTTCTAAAAAAAAAGTGCTTAAAATCCTAATCCCACTCATGTTAGCTGGGTTTTTTGGATGGTTTATGTTTTCAAAAATACCTATAGCGACCATACTCCCTTATTTTAAAAGTGCAGATTATTCATACATTTTATTTGGAGTCTTTTTTGGTCTCCTAAGCCATTTGTCAAGAGCTTATAGGTGGAAGTTTTTGTTGGAGCCCATGGGATACAAAGTGAAATTCCCCAATAGTATTATGGCGGTTTTTGTAACGTATTTAGCTAATTATGGGATTCCAAGATCGGGAGAGGTGCTTCGTGCAGCGGCGCTTACTAATTACGAAAATGTTCCTTTCGAAAAAGGATTTGGCACCATTGTGGCAGAGCGTATCGCAGATCTTATTGTAATGCTTGGCATTATTGTTTTTACGTTAATTTTCCAATTTGAATTTATCTACGAATTGCTTAAAAACGCATTCCAACCTATAAAGTTAGTGCTTGCGGGTATTTTTGTTATAGTGCTTTTTGGTGTTTTGTTTCTTTATATAAAAAAAAGCACCTCTAAAATAGCACTAAAAATCAGGACGTTTTTAAACGGACTGGCAGAAGGGCTTTTAAGTGTGTTTAAAATGAAAAATAAATGGGCCTTTATTTTTCACACTCTTTTTATTTGGGCCATGTATATCCTTATGTTTTATGTTACTACGTTTGCTTTAGATGAACTGCAAGCTGCTTCTGTAGGAGCTGTAATTGTTGCTTTTATTGCGGCAAGTTTTACCATAGCAGCCACAAATGGAGGTGTTTTTTTCTATCCGGCAGCGGTATTAGGGGCTTTTCTTTTATACGGGTTGCCTAAAGATGCCAGCTATGCTTTTGGTTGGATTATATGGGCCTCTCAGACGCTTATGATTTTTGTTTTTGGAACCCTCTCTTTTATTTTTCTTCCTATTTATAATAGAAAAAGGATTTCGGAAAATCGTGAATAAGATTTTTAGCATTTTCAAATGCTTTGTTTTAAACATTGCATTAATTTATTACCTTGTGCGATAATACACCCCAAACTATCTTTCAAATGAAAAAAAATATATTATCCTTATTGTTCTTGTGTTTGTTTCTTAATACCGTAAAGGCTCAGGTTATCTATAAGCCTATTGAGTCTTTGAAAATGGGCGAAATACGGGAGCTTAAAATCCAACTGCCTAGAGGCTATAATGATAACCCAAATAAAAAGTATCCTTTGTTTGTGGTTTTTGATGGGGATTATATGTTTGAGGCTGTTGCAGGAAATGTAGATTATTATTCGTATTGGGAAGACATGCCTAATGCTATAGTGGTTGGTGTAAATCAATTGGATAAGCGTTTTGAGGATTCTATGTATTCTGAGCAAAACGGATTGCCTACAGAAACAGGGGCTCGTTTTTTTGAGTTTATAGGGATGGAGCTTATTCCGTTTATGGAAAAAAATTACAGAACTGCGTATTTTAAAGTTGCCGTTGGCCATGGAGAAACCGCTAATTTTATAAACTATTTTTTGCTTAA
Organism: Mariniflexile ostreae; assembly: GCF_042427585.1. NCBI lineage: Bacteria > Pseudomonadati > Bacteroidota > Flavobacteriia > Flavobacteriales > Flavobacteriaceae > Mariniflexile > Mariniflexile ostreae. The sequence goes on from NZ_JBHMFC010000006.1 coordinate 32,984, forward strand.
AGACCAGCCCGTATTTCAAGCTTATGTGGTTATTAGTCCAGAATTAGCGCCTAAAACAATTGATTATGTTCCAGAAAGGTTAAGCACGCTAGCGTCTAAATCCTTTTATTATTTAGCTACCACTAAAAAGGATTCAAAAGAAATTTTAGACGATGCAGAAAAGTTGCACGGCAGAATGAGTGGTGTGGATAATAAAAACCTTGTCTATAAGTATGATGCCTTTAACGAACCGTCTCACTATTCCTTGCCTGCCCATGTTATGCCTCGTGCTTTAGAAAGTATTTTTAATGTATATCAACCCATTAGTGTTTCAGAGTATAGAGATGTTATTTTGAAATTAGAAGGTTCGCCTGTGGTGTATTTGGAAGAAAAATATAAAATGATTTATGATCTATTTGGCATAGAAAAAGACATCCTTGTGAACGATTTCAAGGCCATTGCAGCTGCTATAGAGAAAACAGAACAGTTTGAATATTATGAGCAGCTAGGGAAGATGGGGCGAAAAAGTTATCCAAATACTATCTTGGGCAATTATTATATAGGCCGTTTTTACGAACAAACAGGGAATCCTAAAAAAGCGATGCGAACCTATCAATCTGCTTTTATTTTATCTGAAATTGGAGGTATTACAAAAGATGAATTGATGAACAGGGCAAATGCCATTAAAACCGATTTCGGATATTAACATTAAGAATGAATAGCTCAATAGTTATTCTGGTTACATGAGTAAATATTATGTCAAAAGTTAAAACCACTTTTTTTTGTCAGAGTTGCGGCAATCAATATTCTAAATGGCAAGGGCAATGTACTGCCTGTAAAGAATGGAATACCCTTGTTGAAGAGGTTATCCAGAAAACAGAAAAAAGGGATTGGAAATTGCCCACATCTCCTTCTAAAAGGGTTTCAAGGCCCTTGCTTATAAAAGAGATCGATAACACCAAAGAAGCTCGGATGGACACTTTTGACGGCGAGTTCAATAGGGTTTTGGGTGGAGGAATTGTGCCTGGATCTTTAATCTTGTTAGGAGGGGAGCCCGGGATTGGGAAAAGCACTTTGTTGCTTCAAATCTCATTAAAATTGCCCTATAAAACCTTATATGTTTCTGGAGAGGAAAGTCAAAAGCAAATTAAAATGCGTGCAGAACGTATTTATCCTGATAATAATAATTGTTATATCCTAACCGAGACCAAAACCCAAAACATATTTAAGCAAATAGAAACTTTAGAACCAGATATCGTTATTATAGATTCTATTCAAACGTTGCATAGCGATTATATTGAGTCGTCTTCTGGAAGTATTTCTCAAATAAAAGAATGTACAACAGAACTTATTAAATTTGCTAAAGAAACCGGAACGCCCGTGCTTCTAATTGGTCATATTACGAAAGACGGTAATATTGCAGGGCCAAAGATTTTGGAGCATATGGTCGATACCGTTTTGCAGTTTGAAGGCGACCGCAACCATGTGTTTAGAATTTTAAGAGCACATAAAAATAGATTTGGATCCACTAATGAGCTGGGTATTTACGAAATGCAAGGGTCTGGCTTAAGGGAAGTTTCCAATCCATCAGAGATTTTAATTACTAAAAAAGACGAAGAATTATCTGGCAATGCCATCGCTGCAACACTTGAGGGCATGCGCCCTTTAATGATTGAGGTGCAGGCTTTGGTAAGCACTGCTGTTTATGGCACACCTCAAAGAAGTGCCACAGGATTTAACGCTAAAAGATTAAACATGCTTTTGGCCGTTTTAGAAAAACGTGCAGGCTTCCGTTTAGGGGCTAAAGATGTGTTTTTAAATATTACAGGTGGTATTACGGTAGATGATCCTGCCATAGATTTGGCCGTTGTTGCCGCTATTTTGTCTTCTAATGAAGATGTCGCTCTGCAAAAAGATTTTTGCTTTGCAGCCGAGGTAGGCTTATCTGGGGAGATCCGTCCTGTACAACGTGTAGAACAGCGTATATTAGAAGCTGAAAAGCTAGGGTTCTCAACTATTTTTGTATCTAAATACAATAAAATTTCATTAAAGAATACAGCTATCAAAATACAATTGATTTCTAAAATGGAAGATTTAGTGGCGTTTGTGGTTTAAATACGAGGTTTTTTTATTTATTTATTTTTCTCTTGAGACATGTTCTCTTTTCTCTTTCTCGAATTTTTTGTCTTCAAAACAGTCAAAACGATATGCTTTTAGGTGGTTCGTTTTAATTTTAAAAAAAAAACATCTTTGTTTTGTGTTATGGCAAAGCATAAATAACCATGCAGTCTCAAGGTTGATGTGTAATATAGTCTGGAGCAGTAGATATAGATGTTCAGCCCTTTAAGTGGGTGTGCGGGTTTTGAAGAAATATTATGCTTGCATTTAGAATATTGACCTTTGCAGAGCATAAGCGATTTTCTAATGGGGTTAGAAGGAGGGGGGTCAGGACTATCACGAAGGAATTTCCGGAATTTCGAAATAAATATTAAGAATTATCATTTTTGAATGATAATGTTTTACTTAGAAAGTATGGGCCATACTGCTGATAGGATGATCCAAGAACTATTTGGAACTTTATGGAAAATTAAATAACGGTACGTATGGATGTGTATTTTGCTAGTCAAGTTTCGTTTGTGAACTTAAATCAGATTTAAAAAGCTATGGCGCTTTAGTTCGTGATGATTTACACAGCATCACTATGCATCTTGTCTTGTTTATTTGTATTTGAACGGAAATAATTATATTTATGTAAGGTAAGTCTATAATTTATTCATAATATTGCGGCGTTTTAATTTTGTGAATCAGAAGTACAGATTCTATAAAATTATCCATTAAAGTGAAAAGGCTTAGTTTATGAACGTCAAAAATATTGCCCAGTATTATAGGGTTATGGTAATTTTTATTTTTAGTAATCTTTGCTCAGCAAGCCTTTATGGTCAATATTGCGAACCATTGCATATACAAGAATCAAATATAATTTATATATCTAAAGTTAGAATTGGTAATATTAGTAATAAGACGCCTGGTGCCACTGGACGTTATGAATATTATTCTGCTTTGCCTGAAACAAAAATTAAGATTGGTGAGAGTATTGATGGTGTTATTAGTGTAACTATGAATGGGTGGAATGAGGGGGCTAATACGTTGGTTGTTTGGATAAATTTTAATAGATCTGTAGATAATGATTTCGAAGATAATGGAGAACGTTTTCTGTTTACTTTTAAAGATGATTTTTATCAAAGTGGTTTAAAGACAGTAGATGTGCCCATAAGTTTACCTATACCTAATGCTGCACATTTGGGGGTTTCAAGAATGCGTATTGGTGTAAGGTCGGGTACAGGTAGTGACTTCAACTCTTGTAGCTATAAGTACGCCGGTGGAGAAGTTGAAGATTATAAAATCAATCTTACCACAGAAGCGTCTTCCGTTCCAGACCCTATAATAGGGGATTATCAGGCCGAGTATTGTGAGCCAACCGAAATCAATCACTATGGCATATACTACATTTCGAATGTTTCTATTGGGGCTATTAATAAAACAACTTTAGGGGATACGGGAGGATATACAGATTACACGTCTACCGATGTGACAGATGCTGCTATTGGCGAAGCGCTTACAGGAACTGTAAGTGTTGTTGTAAATGGGGACAATACCACTATGAATAAAGTTGTTGTTTGGGTGAACTTTAATGAAAGTACACATGATAATTTTAAGGAAGATACAGAACGTTTTGTTTTTGATGCAATAGATGTTGTGAATACAGGTTATAATAACAAAAAAATCATACATGTGCCCATTAATATCCCTATTCCGACTACTGCAGAAGTTGGGTTGTCTAGAATGCGAATTGCGTTAAGAACGGGGAGTGGTGCCTATAGGGCGTGTTTTTTTGGTCATAGTCCCGGAGAAATAGAGGATTATAGTGTTAACCTCACCTCAGGGATTGACTCGAATGCTAGCTCTAGTATTGTTTTTGATGGCGTGGAGGATTATTTGGAAACAGCTCCTTTTGTTACAGATTGGAGTGCTGCAACCCTTATGGCTTGGGTGAAAATAGAGAGTGACCATACGGGTAATCTATCTCAAATTCATGCTATTGCAGGACAGGAAACGGTGAAGTTGTACATTGCAAAAAACAGAAACCCGGTGTTCTCAGTTTTTACCCAAAATTCTATAACAGCTTCCAGTGAGAGTCCTGAGGCTATATCTGTAAGACCTTCTCCTAAAATTACATTGTTAAATGACCGATGGTATCATCTTGCAGGCGTTTTCGATTCGGATTCAAAATCTGTAAAAATTTATCTTAATGGCGAGTTGTTAAATACAAAGACCAATGGTAGGTTGAAATCAGGGCTTTTAACTGAAAATTGGGACGGTAGCTCTCACGAGCTTTCTCAAAAATATTTTAGGGTTGGCAGAGATTCAGGCAGCAATGCTGGTTCTAGTTATTTTAGAGGAAATATCGATGAGGTTCGGGTGTTCAATACGGCATTAACCGATGGGCAACTGAAGCATATGGTATATCAAGAAATTAAAGAGAATGAAGGATATGTACAGGGGGCGCTAATACCTAAAAACATATTAGATGAGACTACAGGGGCAACAGTATCTTGGGGTAACTTGCAAGCGTACTACCCCATGACAAATATTTCAAACTCCATCACAACCGATGCCTCTGGGAATGGGCATAATCTTGCCCTGCGCAATATTTCAGCTATAGAAAGTCAAGCCGCGCCCATGCCGTATGTCTCTGCTAGTGATGGGGAGTGGCTAAATGAGAGAACTTGGCAGTATGGTGCCGAATGGGATATTATAGATGCTGATGCTAATAAAGATTGGAGTATCGTACACATTAAACATAATATTACTTCATCCCACTCGCATACAAATTTAGGTTTGATAATTGATGAAGACAAAACGTTTACCTTAAACGGGGATCATGAAATAAAAAATAGTGGGTATTTGGAATTGAATGGAACCCTAAACTTGTTAGGTGATTCTCAGTTAATTCAAACCGTTACTAGCGATTTGGTGACATCTGGTACTGGTAAAATTTTAAGGCGCCAAGAAGGGACATCAAATAAATATAGGTTTAATTATTGGAGTTCGCCTGTTGGAGGCTTAGGTGAAAGTCGTTTAACCGATAATAATAGTGCAAGCCATAACATCAATAATACTCCGTTTAAGTTGGAGATGTTAAAAGATGGCTTAGGAGTTCCTTTTCAATTTACATCTGCCTATCATGAAAATGGAAAAATCAGTAAATTTTGGATAAATACTTATAAAAACCAGCTGAGTTATTGGGGTTGGGCGCGTCATGCGGAAACCGAACCGTTAAGTCCGGGTATGGGTTATACCCAAAAAGGAACTGGAAGTGCCGATGCAGAACAACATTATATTTTTGAAGGAAAACCAAATAATGGGACGATTTTAATAGAAGCTGTATTAGGCGCTTCGAAAACGGATTTTCTTTTAGGAAATCCTTACCCGTCGGCTTTAGATGTTCATGAGTTTATTGATGATAATGCCGCTGTTCTTAAGGGCCCTTTATATGTGTGGCAACAATGGGGTGGAGATTCCCATAATTTAGGAGCTTATGAAGGGGGGTATGCACAAATAACTAAAACGGGAGCAGTTAGAGCTTGTCAGTTTGTGGGTTTTTATGGTGATGTTAAAGGAACTGAAGTAGGAACATTTACGCCTTCTAGATATTTGGCAGTTGGGCAAGGGTTTATGGTTGAGGTTATTGCTAGTGGGATGATAGTTTTTAATAACAGTCAACGGGTTTTTAGTAAAGAATCAGATGCAGATGGAAGCTACGCTAAAGGTGCTTCATTTTTTAAATCTAACAACATAAAGAGTAAGAGTGCGGAATTAAAAGGCGATAATGAGCAAGGCCACATGCAAAAAATACGCTTAGAGTTTAATTCGGTAACAGGTCCAGAAACAAGATCAGAAGTGCTTTTAGGTTTTAGTGATCTAACTACAGATGCTTTTGATTATGGTTATGAAGCCGAAGCCACAGAGCTGAATGGTAGTGGCTTTAGCTTGAGTTTGGATGGAAGAGATTTGAGCATACAGGCATATGGCCCTATTAGTGCAAATAAAGTGGTTCCCTTAAATTTCATGTCGTCTGGAGATTATAGTTTTGAAATTAAAATTTCTGAAACGGAATATTTAGAGGGCTCACAAGAAATTTATTTAAAAGATAATCTTACGGGAGATTACTTTGATTTAACAAGTAAGAATGCATATCGATTTAGTTCAGGGTCTGGTAGGTTTAACGAAAGGTTTGAGCTGGTATTTCAATCAGGATCAGAGATGTTAGGGGTCTATTCCTCAAAGAATTCTGAATGTTTTGTGTATGTTCAGAATGATTCCCATATGCTATTTGTGCACCAATTAAAAACGCCTGTAAGTAAACTGAGTATTATAAATATGTTGGGGCAAAGTGTGCAAGAATTTAGAAATGTATCCGTAGAGGATTTAGGTCAAGGTTTGCAATTGCCTCATATGGTTACGGGGGCATATCTGGCTCATTTTGTAACAAGCGACAACCAAGTTATTACTAAAAAGTTAATGGTGCATTAATTTTTGTATTACAGCGCTAAAAGCGAATTAAAATTCATTAAAATAGCCGAATAATTATTTCGCATTCTAGTTTTAAAGTGATATTCTGGAATGTGTTTTTAAACGCTATAAATTATGAAGCAAATAATGATTTTTATACTGTTAGTTACCTTCTGCTCGTGTGCAACAAAAATACCATTAGCCGAGAAGGTTAGAGCGGCTAACGACTACGTGGCAGGTATTGATGCGAATAACGATTTAGAGACGACACGTGTGAACGGTGTTTTAACAGATGTTTCTGGGGTTACAGACACAGGACAATATGTTTTAGAATATTATTATAATACGCATAATAATCTATTTCGTATAAAGAACATAGAAACCACCGATAAGGTTGTGGTCGAAAACTTCTATTTTAAGAATAAACAATTGATTTTTATCACTTCGGAAACCGCTAGTGCATCGCTTAAAAAATTATACATTTCAAAAGGAAAAATTATAAATGAATCGGAGGTCGATGCCGCATACGGAAAAATCCTTTTGAATAAGGCTAAAATGTTTCAGAAGGATTTTAAGAAAATTAGTAAATAAAATTCAGCTTAGTATGGTGGCTGTATTTCTATAATCCTAAATAAAAAAACAAAATATTCGTGCTTTTACTTCAAAAGCACGCCTAATTTCTTAAAATTCCTTAATTTCGCAATCTTATAAGAAATACGCGTAAATGAGTATGAAATTTGCTGAATATAAAGGACTTGACTTACCAAATGTTGCAAACGAGATATTGCAATATTGGCAAGAAAATAACATTTTTGAGAAAAGTGTAAGCACAAGAGAAGGACGTAAGCCATTTGTTTTTTATGAAGGACCTCCTTCTGCAAACGGACTTCCTGGGGTGCACCATGTTTTGGCACGGGCTATTAAGGATATTTTTCCACGTTATAAAACCATGAAAGGCTACCAAGTTAAGCGTAAAGCAGGTTGGGATACCCATGGGTTGCCTATTGAGCTGGGGGTTGAAAAGGAATTGGGAATAACTAAAGAGGATATCGGCAAGAGTATTTCTGTTGAGGCTTATAACGGCGCATGTCGTAAAGCCGTAATGCGCTATACCGATGCTTGGAACGAGCTAACCCGTAAAATGGGGTATTGGGTAGATATGGATGATCCATACGTTACCTACGAACCAAAATATATGGAAAGCGTTTGGTGGTTGCTCAAGCAGATTTACAATAAAAATTTGATGTATAAAGGCTATACTATCCAACCTTATTCTCCAAAAGCAGGAACGGGATTGAGTTCGCATGAACTTAACCAACCTGGTACCTATCAAGATGTTACCGATACGACTATCGTGGCTCAATTTAAGGCTGTTTCGCATACCTTACCAGATTTTTTACAAAACGAAGGTACTATTCATTTTTTAGCTTGGACCACAACACCATGGACTTTGCCAAGTAATACGGCTTTAACTGTGGGGCCTAAAATTGAATATGTTTTAGTGGAAACTTATAACCAATATACTTTTGAGCCTATAAAAGTGCTGTTGGCAAAAAAATTAATGAACAGTCAGTTTGCTGGAAAGTTTAAAGAAGTAGCAGATAAATCGGAATTAACGGCATATAACCCAAGTGATAAAAAAATTCCGTTTTTAATTCTTAAAGCATGTGTTGGGAAGGATTTAGTAGGGATTAAATACGAACACTTACTTCCTTATGCCTTGCCTTATAATAATCCAGAAAATGCTTTTAGGGTTATTTCTGGAGATTTCGTAACCACGGAAGATGGTACAGGAATTGTACATACCGCACCTACTTTTGGAGCCGATGATGCTTTGGTGGCCAAACAAGCTACACCAGAAGTGCCCCCTATGTTGGTGAAAGACGAACAGGGCAATTTAGTACCACTTGTTAATTTGCAGGGGAAATTCCGTCCAGAAATGGGGGAATATGCCGGTAAATATGTTAAAAATGAATATTACGATGAAGGGGAGGCGCCAGAGCGTTCGGTAGATGTCGAAATTGCAATCAAATTAAAAGAAGAGAATAAGGCCTTTAAGGTAGAAAAATATAAACACAGTTATCCAAACTGTTGGCGTACGGATAAACCAATTCTATATTACCCTTTAGATTCATGGTTTATCAAAGTAACCGATGTGAAAGAAAGAATGCATGAGCTTAATGAATCCATCAATTGGAAACCAAAAGCTACTGGTACAGGACGTTTTGGAAATTGGTTGGCAAATGCTAACGACTGGAACTTATCGCGTTCTCGGTATTGGGGTATTCCATTGCCGCTTTGGAGAACTGAGGATGGTAAAGAAGAAATTTGTATCGGATCGGTTGAAGAATTGAAAGCAGAAATGCAAAGTGCCGTAGAAGCGGGCTTTATGGAAGCAGACATTTTCGAAAGTTTTGAAACAGGGAATCATTCTGAAGACAACTACGCTAAAATCGACTTGCATAAAAACATTGTTGATGATATTGTTTTAGTATCACCAACGGGACAGAAAATGTTCCGCGAAAGCGATTTAATTGATGTCTGGTTCGATTCGGGGGCGATGCCTTACGCACAATGGCACTATCCTTTTGAAAATAAGGATTTGATCGATGAGGGAAAAACCTTTCCTGCAGATTTTATAGCAGAGGGTGTGGATCAAACTCGTGGCTGGTTTTATACCATGCATGCCATCAGTACCATGGTTTTCGATTCTGTTGCGTATAAAAATGTGGTATCGAATGGTTTGGTTTTAGACAAAAACGGACAGAAAATGTCTAAACGTTTAGGAAATGCCGTCGACCCGTTTGAGACATTAGATCATTACGGTGCAGATGCTACACGTTGGTATATGATCAGTAATGCAAACCCTTGGGATAATTTAAAATTTGATTTAGAAGGTATCGAGGAGGTGAAACGTAAGTTTTTCGGAACGCTTTATAATACCTATTCATTTTTTCAATTATATGCGAATTTGGATCATTTCAGTTATAGTGAAGCCGACATTCCTTTCGAAGAACGTCCAGAGATTGACCGTTGGGTGCTATCAGAACTGCATACCTTAATCCAGAAAGTAGATGGTTATTATGCAGATTACGAACCCACAAAAGCAACACGAGCCATTTCTAATTTTACACAAGATTATTTGAGTAACTGGTATGTGCGTTTAGGAAGAAGGCGTTTCTGGAAAGGCGATTATCAAAAAGATAAAATATCGGCCTATCAAACGTTGTACACGTGCATGGAAACCATTGCTAAGTTAGGTGCGCCAGTGGCACCGTTCTTTATGGATCGTTTGTATTTGGACCTGAATGCTGTGTCTAAAAAGGAAACCTTTGAAAGCGTCCACCTGTCCGATTTTCCAGTTTTTAATGCTGCCTATGTAGATAAGAGCCTAGAGCGCAAAATGGAAGCGGCCCAAACCATATCGTCGTTAGTATTGTCTTTACGTGCTAAAGAAAAAATAAAAGTACGACAGCCTTTGCAAAAAATAATGATTCCCATTGCTTCAGCACAACAAAAAGAAGAGATTTTAGCGGTTTCAGACTTAATAAAACATGAAGTTAATGTTAAGGAGATCGAGCTTTTGGAGGATGCTTCAGAAATTCTGGTAAAACAGATAAAGCCTAACTTTAAAGCACTCGGGCCACGTTTTGGTAAAGATATGAAGCTGGTAGCTAAAGCAGTAGGGGCTTTTACCTCAGACGACATAAAAATAATAGAACAAAGCGGGAAAATAGACGTTGTAATTAACGGAAAAAATGTTACATTGGTCTCTGAAGATGTGGAGATTATATCTCAGGATATCGAAGGCTGGTTAGTGGCAAACGAAGGCGCTTTAACCGTGGCGTTAGACGTTACGATTACAGAAGACCTTAGAAAAGAAGGTATAGCTAGAGAACTTGTAAACCGTATTCAGAATTTAAGAAAAGATTCTGGTTTTGAGGTTACCGATAGAATTGATATCACATTTCAAAATGATGCGCATATTGTGAATGCCGTTAATGCAAATATGTTGTATATTAAGGCAGAAACTTTAGCAGAGGAATTACAAATTATTGAAAAATTAGATAACGGTATAGAGATTGCTTTTGATGATGTAAATACCAAATTGTTTATTCAAAAACATTAACATTATGAGTAAAGATGAAAACGTAAGATACGCCGATAAGGATTTAGCGGAATTTAAAGATTTGATTAAGGATAAAATAGCTAAGGCAAAGCATGATTTAGAACTTATTAAAAGTGCCTATATGAACGATCATAACAATGGTACAGACGACACCTCGCCTACATTTAAAGCTTTTGACGAGGGGAGTGAGGTGATGAGTAAAGAATCAAATTCACAATTGGCCATACGTCAGGAAAAATTTATCCGTGACCTGAAAAACGCCTTGATCAGAATAGAAAATAAAACTTATGGAGTTTGCCGAGTAACAGGACGATTGATTAATAAAGAACGTTTAAAGTTAGTGCCTCATGCAACATTGAGTATTGAAGCTAAAAACATGCAGTAATAATTAGTATAAAGTGATATATTTGAAACGTCTCGACTTATAAACGAGACGTTTTGTTTTTTAATAACCGTTTGTAGGCGAAATTCTTAAACCATAATTTGTAATTCAGTTTATGTCCTTAAAAAAATCGATTGTCTTGATCATTGTTATTTTGCTTATCGACCAAATAAGTAAGATATATATTAAAACACATTTTAAGCTTCAGGATAGTGTTGCGGTTTTTAAATGGTTTAAAATTTACTTTATAGAGAATGATGGCATGGCTTGGGGAACGAAATTAAGTGACATCGTGTCGTTTATTTCAGATAGGACTGCTAAGGTGGCGTTAACGCTATTTCGGGTATTTGCTATTTTTGGCATTGGTTATTGGCTTGTTACTGCAATTAAAAAATCTAGTCCGAGTGTTTTAGTATTAGCTATTGCCTTAATATTTGCCGGAGCATTAGGGAATATTATCGACTCTGTCTTTTATGGGGTATGGTTTAGCGATAGCTACGGACAAATTGCCACCTTCTTGCCGGAAACTGGGGGTTATGATTCGCTATTGCATGGAAAAGTAGTGGATATGCTTTATTTTCCACTGTGGAAAGGGTTTTTACCCGAATGGTTGCCCATATGGGGTGGTGAGCATTTTATATTTTTTAATCCCGTGTTTAATGTGGCCGATATGGCTATAAGTACAGGTTTTGTAATGCTTATTATATGGAATGGCAAAGCATTTCCTAAGCACGGTACAAAAAGCTAAAATTGAAAGATGCCTTTCGGCGTTACACAATAATCCAGCTTAATATCACCATCATAAACATCTGTAATCTCAGGCTCAGCCTCAAAAAAAGAAAGTCCTATCTTTAAAGTATCAGGTTGGCATTGTGTTAAAAATCGATCATAAAAACCTTTGCCGTAGCCTACACGATGGCCTAATATGTCAAAAGCTAATAACGGTATAAAAACGACCTCTATTTTGTTATTGGCGATTTCAATACCCGCTACAGGTTCGGGAATATTATAGCTATTTTTCTTGATGATTGTATTGTCTGTCAAAAGAAAACTAAGCATTTCACCTGTTTTAAAATCGCTTTTTGAAATTAGGATGTTTTTATCTTTTCCTGATAAAATATTCAAGATATAATCGGTATTCACTTCTTTATGTTCCGAAATAGATAGAAAAATGTGATAAAAAGAGAAGTCCCAAATGGGTAATTTTAAAAGTTGATTAGCAATATCCATGCTAAAATCCTCTACTTGGTTTAAAGTTAATGTGTTGCGAAGAATTTTATATTTTTTTCGTAATTCAAGTTTGCTCATGGCTGGCGTTTAAGTTTTGAAGTGATATGAAATAAAGCGTCCCCTTGATATACTATGGGCGATTCGTTTACATTGATAATATAGCCAGAATTTTGTGCTTTTACAAATTGATTGAATTTTCCGTACGGATCGGTAATATTGCCAATGTCATCTCCTTTTTTTACATGGCTTCCAATAGAAATAGAAGCCTTGAACATACCCGAAAAGTTGGCGCGTTGCCATCGGCTTTCATTGATAAAAACACAGTCTTTTTTAGGTTTAGATACTTTAAACTTATTGTTTAACATCCCTAAATGGTATAAAACGCGTTTAGCACCATTAACGCCCGAATTGGTAACATTATCATCGATATGGAACGATTTGCCACCTTCAAAAAGGAGCATGGGTTTGCCTAATTTATAACAGGTGCTTCTAAAAGATTTATTTAAATTCTTAGAATACAGCACAAACGGTGCTCCAAAAACTTTAGCCAAGTTATTCAGATTTTTGTTTTCTTTTGTAATACGAATTTGTGGCGCATTAAAACGTCCTGAACCCCCGGTATGGAAATCGACGATATAATCCACATTGGGGATCACGCCATGAATGAGTTTATGCGCAACCCTACTTGCTAAAGAACCATTTATAGTGCCAGGAAATACACGGTTTAAATCTCTACCATCTGGAAATTCGCGTTTTAGGTTTATAAATCCAAAAATATTTATAACAGGCATACAAATAATAGTACCAGACTTAGGCTTGTTTATGCCTTTGGCGATAAGCTGTCTTACTATTTCAACACCATTAACTTCATCGCCGTGAATACCCGCTGTAAACAATACGGTAGGGCCTGGTTTTTTTGACCGTTCTATAATAATAGGAACATCAACAGAAGATGAGGTATGTAATTTTGCAACGTCAAAACTCACTTCCTTACTTTCACCTGGATAGACTTTAACGTCTAAAATAGTTAGTATGTCAGAGCTTTCGGAAGTCATTTATTTTTTATTTCGTTCAATATAGCTAATAATACTTTTTGCGATATTTTTACCAGTAGCTTCTTCAATACCCTCAAGACCCGGTGTGGAATTCACCTCTAAAAGTAGAGGGCCACGTGCAGATTGTAGCATGTCTACGCCACAAACAGGAAGGTTTAAAACCCGTGATGCATTTTGGGCAAGACGTAATTCATCTGTATCCAGTTTGATAATATTGGCAGAGCCCCCACGGTGTAAGTTTGAGCGAAATTCGCCTTCTTTGCCCTGACGTTTCATAGCGCCAACGACTTGTCCATCTACGACTAAGGCTCTAATATCGGCACCTTTAGCTTCTTTTATAAACTCCTGAACAATAACTCGAGCTTCAAGGCCGTTAAAAGCTTCTAAAACTGATTCTGCAGCACTTTTTGTTTCGGCTAAAACCACCCCCAATCCTTGGGTGCCTTCTAATAATTTTATGATTACGGGGGCTCCTCCCACGTGTTCGATAACTTCTTCTACATCTCGCGAATAATTTGTGAAAACCGTTTTCGGCATTCCTATGCCGGCTTTGCTTAAGCGCTGTAAGCTACGCAACTTGTCTCTAGAGCGTTGTATGGCGCCTGAGGTTGCAATGGAAAACACATTCATCATTTCGAATTGACGCACTACAGCACAGCCATAAAACGTTATGGAGGCGCCTATTCTTGGGATAATAGCATCCACATAATCTAAATAACGGTCTTTATAATAAATAGTAGGCTTTTCTTTTTCAATAATGATGTCGCATTTTAAAGGGTCGATAATTTCCATGCGATGCCCTCTCTTCTTGCCTTCTTCAAGCAGTCGTTGAGTGGAATATAATTGTGGGTTTCTTGATAATATAACGATGTTCATAAAGCTTTTGAATTAAAAGATACGTTTTGCAAATCTACATCCACTATAAATTTGCGTTTAAGAAATTGCCTGCCAATAAGAACAGGGAATTTCATGTCGTAACGCGTACTGAGGGTTAAATTAATTTTATAGGTTTTTTCAAAAAACACGATTTCAGATTTTATTTTATATCGGTTTTCTTTTATACCGTTACTGCTTTTTACATTGGTTCTGGAAAACGAATCAAAAATAACTTGCTTGCCACTAAAATTAGGATGTTTTTTACTATAAAACGTACACTTTAAAACACCATCTTCTTCAATGATTTCAGAGCAATGGATCGCAGAGGTATAGGCTCCCGTATCTATTTTAACATCAATGTTGAAAAGATTGAGTTGTGGGAAGTCTATTTTATCGACGCTACCAATAACTTTTTTGCTCATTTTTTGTTTTTAAAAATGTGTGGCAAGGTATTAAAATAGTGGTATAATAAAAGCATTTATTTAAAAAGTTTAACACATTTATATGTGTAGGAATTTTAAGGTTATAGTCACGTTTTCAAGGGAATGACAAATTTAAAAGAAACTTCTAGGCCTAACTAAGAAACGTTTTTTCGATTAAAATAATTACCTTTGGGCTATGCCAAAAACCACCTTAGATTTACAACTACAAACCTTGCCGAATAGCCCAGGTGTATATCAGTATTTTGATGCTGAAGGGGGTATTTTGTATGTTGGAAAAGCTAAGGATTTAAAGAAAAGGGTGAGTTCGTATTTTACTAAAACCCATGATAACGGGAAGACTCGGGTACTGGTAAAAAAAATAGCAGATATTAAGCACATTGTGGTTGAAACAGAAACCGATGCTTTACTGTTGGAAAACAATCTAATAAAGAAGCACAAGCCACGCTATAATGTGCTTTTAAAAGATGATAAATCCTATCCTTGGATCTGTATAAAAAAAGAACGATTTCCAAGAGTGTTTTCTACCCGACGGGTGATTAAGGATGGAAGTGAATATTTTGGGCCTTACACCAGTATGAAAACGGTATCAACACTTCTGGAGTTAATAAAAGGGCTTTACCTTTTAAGAACCTGCAATTATGTGTTGTCTGAAGAAAATATAGAAGCCCATAAATATAAGGTCTGTTTGGAATACCATTTGGGAAATTGCAAAGGGCCTTGCGAAGGATTAGAAACGGAAGAGGAATACCATGGGCATATAAAAGCTATTAAAGAAATTTTAAAAGGAAACTTTAAAGACTCGCTATCGGAATTTAAGCTGCAAATGAAACAATTTGCCCATGATTTAAGATTTGAAGAGGCGCAAAAAATAAAAGAGAAAATTGATATATTGGAGAATTATCAAGCCAAATCAACCATTGTAAATCCAAAAATAAGTAATGTAGATGTGTTCTCTGTTATGAGTGATGAGGAATATGGTTATGTTAATTTTTTGCAATTATCATATGGTTCTATTATCCGCTCTCATACTCTGGAAATTAAAAAAAAATTAGATGAAAGCGATAAGGAATTGTTAGAACTTGCTATTACCGAAATTAGA
The DNA here is from genome assembly GCF_042427585.1 of Mariniflexile ostreae. Lineage (NCBI taxonomy): Bacteria > Pseudomonadati > Bacteroidota > Flavobacteriia > Flavobacteriales > Flavobacteriaceae > Mariniflexile > Mariniflexile ostreae. Next base: position 48,750 of record NZ_JBHMFC010000006.1, read on the forward strand.
CAGCGGTTTCACTCCAATTCTAAAGAAATTTATGTCCCTTTTAAGGTGGAGCTAGGAGAAGATTTAAAAGTGACCATTCCTAAACTGGGAGATAAAAAGCACATCTTGGATTTATCGCTTCGAAATGCGAAATATTACAGAATGGAACGTTTTAAACAGATAAAGATTACAGATCCTGATAGGCATGTTAATAGGATTATGGCACAAATGAAAACGGACCTGAGGCTTTCTGAAGAACCTCGACATATTGAGTGTTTTGATAATTCTAATATTCAAGGGACACATCCTGTAGCAGCATGTGTGGTTTTTAAAAATGCTAAGCCTAGCAAGAAGGATTATCGGCATTTTAACATAAAAACAGTTGAAGGTCCAGATGATTTCGCGTCCATGGAAGAAGTGGTTTATAGGCGTTATAAAAGGTTGCTGGATGAGGAGCAGGATCTACCACAATTAATTATTATTGATGGAGGTAAAGGACAATTGTCGTCAGCTTTAAAAAGTTTAGAGGTCTTAAATTTAAGACGAAAAATCGCTATTATTGGTATTGCAAAACGTTTGGAAGAATTGTTTTATCCAGAGGATCCTATTCCTTTATATCTCGATAAAAAAAGTGAAACGCTTAAAGTAATTCAACAATTGCGTAATGAAGCGCATCGTTTTGGTATTGAGCACCACAGAAACAGACGAAGCAAGACGGCGTTAAATACAGAATTAGAAATGATTCCTGGTGTAGGTGAAAAAACAATTGTCGAGCTGTTAAGGCATTTTAAATCTGTAAAACGCGTATCTAATGCGAAGCTGGATGAGTTGGAAGCTGTGGTTGGTAGGGCTAGGGCAGATAAGGTTTATAACTATTACCATAAAAATCAAAACAATTTGTGAAGGATTTAAAATAGAATAAAAAAATAATGAATTGGATTTTATTGATAATAGCAGGATTGTTTGAAGTGGCGTTTGCCGCTTGTCTTGGAAAAGCAAAAGAAAGCACGGGTGTAGAGACCACGTATTGGTATATAGGTTTTTTAGTGTGTTTGGCCATAAGCATGGCGTTGCTGGTAAAAGTAACGCAGGAACTGCCTATTGGAACGGCTTATGCCGTATGGACTGGTATTGGGGCTGTAGGTACCGTGCTTATTGGTATTTTAGTATTTAAAGAGCCTGCCGCGTTTTGGAGATTATTTTTTCTTACCACTTTAATTGTTTCCATTGTGGGGTTAAAAATAGTATCACATTAAAGAAGTATCATGAATGTAAATGGAAACGAATTTGCTTTTGTAAATCTTTTAGTTTTAAGTGTGGATTTGAAATCACACTTTTAAAATGAGAAATAAAAACCTTTTGTGTAGCATGTTAAAAAAATGGATGAGAAATAAAATGATGTTAATCCTCTCTTTCTTGTTTTTTTTACCAATCGCTCTGGTAATAGTGTCCAACTATTCTATTAAAAGCAGTGCGAAAAACAAAACGTTTTTTGATGTTTCCCGTATCAAAAAAAATAAAGTAGGACTTGTTCTTGGTACCTCAAAAAATATTGGGGATGGTAGTGTAAATTTGTATTTTCAATATAGAATTGATGCAACGGTTATGCTTTTTAAAAAAGGGAAAATCGATTTTGTTCTTGTAAGTGGAGATAATGGAAATGAAAATTATGATGAGCCTACAGACTTTAAAGATGAATTAATAAAAAGAGGGGTTCCCAAAGATAAAATATTTTTGGATTACGCAGGGTTTAGAACTTTGGATTCTGTTGTAAGGGCCAAAGCGATATTTGGACTAGGCCATTTTACTGTTATTTCTCAAAAATTCCATAACGAACGGGCTATTTATCTCGCTGGACATAAGGGAATTAATGCCGTCGGGTTTAATGCTCAAGATCCTCCTAATCACTATGGAATGAAAACAACTATTAGAGAGTATTTTGCTCGAACAAAAGCTATTTTAGATGTTGTTCTGGGAGTAAGCCCTAGGTATTTAGGTGCAGAAATTAAAATAGAGTAAAGTGAAAACTTGCTGCAAACGGTTTGCAGTAGGTCTTTGTAAACGAGCGATATAGATAAAGCGTTTTGTTCTCGATGCGCTTTGATAGCAAAAGAATTTTATAAATGTATTAGAATCTTAAATCATAAATAAAAACATAAAAGAATTGAAAACCCAGATTAGTCTAGTAATCCTATTGGTATTTGCATTGTGCGCTTCACAAGCACAAAACAAGGTGTTTCAAAAAAACAACCCAAAAGTAGGATTGGTTTTAAGTGGCGGCGGTGCTAAGGGCATGGCACATATTGGTGTGCTTAAAATTATAGATAGCTTAGGGGTTCATGTCGATTATGTGGCAGGTACTAGTATGGGCTCTATGGTCGGGTCTTTGTATGCCTCTGGCTATTCTGGAAAACAAATAGATTCTATTTTTAATGCCTTGCGATTTGATGATATCATTAACGATAACCTGCCCCGGGAGTCTAAAACATTTCGCGAGCGGGAAAGTTCTGAAAAATATGCCATAACCCTGCCTTTTGATGGGTTTAAGCTAAAATTTCCTTCAGCGTGGTCTAGAGGGCAGAATGTCTATAATTTATTATCCAAGCTTGTGATGAACGTGAGCAATGTTGATGATTTTAGTAAGTTGCCAATTCCTTTTTTTTGCATGGCAACTGATATAGAAACCGGTAAGGCTATTGTGCTGGATCGGGGTAATTTAGCACAAACCGTTATGGCTAGTAGTGCATTGCCTTCGCTTTTTCAGCCTGTTATTATTAACAATCGGGTGTTGATCGATGGGGGTGTGGCTAATAATTATCCTATAGATGAACTAAGAGCGAAGGGTATGGATATTATTATAGGTGTAGATGTTCAGGACAGTTTGGCAACAAGACAAGAGTTGGTTTCTGCGCCAGAGATTTTACTTCAAATCAATAACTATAGGACCATTAAGGATATGATCATCAAATCTAAAAAAACGGATGTTTATATTAAGCCTAATATTAAAGATTTTAGTGTTATTTCTTTTGATGCTCGAGAGAAAATTATAAAAGTAGGTGAAAAAGCAGCATTAGAAAATTTAGATGCATTGCAGGATATTGCTTCAAAGCAATTGAAAAAGGTAAAACGGCATAAATTAGAGAAACTTCCAGACAGTATAGGCATAAATAATATTGATATAAAAGGGTTGAGTAATTTTACGAGGTCTTATGTTTTAGGGAAATTAAAACTAAAATCAAACTCCAAGGTCAGTTATGATAATTTTAATAAAGGGATTAATAATTTAATAGCTACGAATAATTTTGATAGCTTTTTATATGAGTTAGAGCCTTCTGGGGCAGGAAGAACAGGTTACAATTTAAAAACGGAACTGGTAGAAAGCAGTAAAACGATGTTTGTTAAGTCAAGTATTCATTACGATGATCTGTACAAAAGTTCATTGCTTCTTAATTTTACAAAAAAACAAGTGTTTGCAAAAAATGATATCGCATCATTTGATCTTGTGTTAGGAGATAATGTGCGATATAACTTTGAATATTATATAGATAAAGGATTTTATTGGAGTGTGGGGTTGCGCTCAAGATATGATGACTTTAATAAAAACGTAGCGGCCCAAGCAATACTTACTCCAGAGGAGATGGGACAAATAAATGTCGATAAATTAGAACTGAGAGTTAATGATTTTACAAATCAAATTTTTCTGCAAACCCTGTTCAGGAAGGATTTACCATTAACGATAGGTGCCGAGCATAAACGATTAAAAATGACCTCGCAGACCATTTCCCAGAACAACAATGCTACTATATTTGAAAAAAGCGATTACTTAAGTTTATTTGGGACACTGTTATTTGATACATACGACAATAAGTACTTCCCTAAGAAGGGTTTTTTGTTTGATGGCGATTTTCATATGTATTTGTATTCGTCTGATTTTAATAAAAACTTCCTAAATTTTTCTATCGCTAAAACGACTATAGGTTATTCATTTGGTTTCATGAAACGGTTTTCTTTTAATATCGAACAGCAAGCAGGTTTAAGAATTGGAGAAGATTCAAACCCTTACCTTAACTTTGGGCTTGGAGGGTATGGTAATCATTTTATAAATAATTATGTGCCTTTTTATGGACATGATTTTATTTCGATTTCTGGTGATAGTTTTATAAAAGGAACCTTTACACTCGATGCTGAGATTTTTAGAAAACATCATGTTAATATCGCCGCCAATTATGCCAATGTAGGGGATGATATTTTTACCACAACCGATTGGTTTCTAAACCCAAATTACTCTGGCTTTGCCGTGGGCTATGGCATCGAAACTTTCTTTGGCCCTTTAGAGGCTAAATATACATGGTCTCCCGATACGAATAAAGGGATTTGGTTTTTTAATGTAGGCTTTTGGTTTTAAGTCTATATTTTAAGAAGCTATCAGACAATCTTGTGGATTTTAAATTTAAGACAAAAGATTAAAACGCCCATAATGATAAAGACTTCAGTAATTTTTTTATTTTTGGAACAGTAATTGTATTTTCTAAAGAGAGAACAATAAAATGTCAAAAAATAAGTTCCATTACAATTATACGAAATGATGAGAAAAATATTCCTTATATCCCTTGCAATTTTAAGCCTTCAAACATCTTTTGCGCAAAAAGAGTCTTCGTTTGATACTGGCGAATGGTTTAAGTTTAAAATGAGTTATAGTGGCTTTTTAACCGCTGGTACCGCAACCCTTAGCGTAAAAGACGCCAATTTAAATGGACGGGACGTATACCATGTTGTTGGCAATGGTTGGACGTCGGGTATGATAAAGTGGTTTTTTAAAGTGAAAGATAGGTATGAGAGTTATTTTGATAAAGAAACCATATTGCCTTATAAATTTGTTAGAAATATTAATGAAGGTGGCCATACCAAAGACATAGAGATTAATTTCGATCAAGTAAACAATAAGGCCTACGTGAACGATAAAAAAAACAAGACTAAAACCACCATTGATACAAAGCCCAATATTCAAGACATGGTGTCTACTTTTTATTATCTGAGAAATAATCTTGATATTAAAAATCTGAAAAATGGAGACGAGATTGAAGTCGATATGTTTTTTGATGATGAGAATTATGGTTTTAAATTAAAATATTTAGGAGAAGAAGTTATAGATACGGGCTTTGGGAAGGTGGAAACCTTGGTGTTTAGGCCTTATGTTATGGCTGGAAGGGTTTTTAAGGAAGAGGAGAGCTTAACGCTTTGGGTGTCGAAAGATAAAAACAAACTGCCCTTACGTATTAAAGCGGATTTAGCTGTTGGATCCTTGCGCGCAGACTTAGATGCTTTTAAAGGATTAAAACATCCCTTTAAAGTTATTGTAAACGCTAAGTAAATGGGCGTTGGCGTCGTCGTGAAGTAAGCTCGCCAGAAAACGGAATAGCGCAATCAAATGATTTGAGTTTATTTGATTTTTTTTAATGAAATATGGTGTGTTTAAACAGATGCAGAGCTTAATCTTAAAGTATGGTGCCACCCCTTTGGTTGTTGAAAGGATATTTGATTTTGAGGTGCGTAGCTTTGCTCTGAAAAAAGGAATCATAGAGGGTTTTGAAAAAGCATATAGATAAGCTGCATAAAAAGCTTGTAAAACTGTTAAAAAACAGATACATTAACAGTTTTTGAATAGAGAAACAAAGACGAATTCATTAAGTTTGCAAAATTTCATGATACATGCAATTGGTGGGCTGTTTTTGAGACATTCTCCAAAAGCAAACAAAAAACAAACAGTAGGTTGATGCCATGCACTTTTATGATCTTACCGTAACTTAACAAGGTTGAGGTATATTGTAAAATGGCAAGTCATTATTTAAAAACAGGTAGTAAAACTGCCGAAGCAACAGAAGGAAGTGAATGGGTAAAATACATGCATCCAAAATATCAAAAGAGAATATTTTTTCCAGATTTACGGATAAAGAAGGAATTAAGGGAATGGGAATAAAAGGATTAGTCTGTTTGTTATTAGCTATTGGTTTTGTAGCCTGCAAAGATACCTCAGAGGATTCAGACTTAGAAGGCGAGTTAGCGGTAGTGGAAGCTGCCGAACCAGAACTTTATGAATTTGGTTTTAATTTAAACGATTTTATAGTTAAAAGGGATACCGTAAAAAGTGGTGATAGTTTTGGTGCTATTTTAGAACGGAATAAAATAGGGTATCCGAAAATATTTCATATTAGTGAAAAGGCTAAGGACACCTTCGATATTAGACGTTTGCAAATAGGGAAGCCTTATACCCTTTTATGTGCTAAAGATTCTTTGGAAACACCTAAATGTTTTATTTATCAACCCAACTTGATAGAATATGTCGTTATTAATTTTGAAGACTCTATTCATGCCTATACCAGTACAAAGCCTATTAAATACGTTGAGAATACCGTTACAGGCTTTATTAATAGCAGTATTTCTGAAACGTTGCAAGAGCAAGGCGTAAGTCCTGTTTTGACCAATAAGTTAGCAGATGAAATTTTTGCATGGACGATTGATTTTAGAAGACTTCAAAAAGGAGATAGTTTTAAGGTTATTTACACCGATAAATTTATAGACGACACCATCTATGCCGGAATCCATAGGGTTAAAGCGGCGTTGTTTAATCATAAAAACGAAGATTTTTATGCTTTCAGGTTTGAAACCGATACGGTTAAAGGGGTTTATGATTATTTTGATGAAAAAGCAAAAAACCTAAGAAGAGCTTTCTTAAAAGCACCTGTTCAGTTTAGTAGAATATCCTCTCGATATAATTTAAATAGAAGAATTGCCTATTATGGTTTTGCTCTACGCCCTCATAAAGGTACTGATTTTGCTGCAAGCGTAGGGACTCCTATTTTAGCTACAGCAAATGGAACGGTTACAGAATCTCGGTATAAAGGAGGTAATGGAAATTATGTGAAAATAAGGCACAATTCTACTTATGAGACCCAGTACCTGCATATGCAGAAACGTAAAGTTAAAGTTGGTGATCATGTTAAACAAGGTGATGTTATAGGATGGGTTGGAATGACTGGAAATACTGGAGGTCCGCACGTATGCTACCGTTTTTGGAAAAATGGAAAACAGGTCGACCCTTTTAAAGAGAAATTACCACAATCGGAACCTATAAGTGATGCTTTAAAATCTAAGTACTTAGAGTTTATACCTCCAATAAAGAAACAGTTGGATGGCATTCCTTATAAAAAACAAATAGCTAACGAAGGGAATTCAAATAAAAACTTAATATCAAAGACTAACTAAATGGCATTACCAACCAAGAATCCAACAGAAACAAAGGCGTGGAAACAACTTCAAAAGCATTTTGAAGCTGTGAAAGACGTTCACATGAAAGATTTGTTTGCTCAAGATAAGAACAGAGCAAATAAAATGACTATTAAATGGGAAGATTTTTATTTAGATTTTTCTAAAAATAGAATTACGGACGAGACTTTAAAACATCTTTTGCAGTTGGCTGAAGAGGTTGGGCTAAAAGATGCCATAAAGAGTCAGTTTTCCGGAGAAATTATAAATGAAACAGAGGGAAGAGCGGTTTTACATACGGCTTTACGTGCCCCAAAAAGCTCAAAATTTATAGTAGATGGTGAAAACGTGATGCCTGAAGTGTATGCCGTTAAACAAAAAATAGAATCGTTTACTAATGAAGTCTTAAAGGGGAAAAGAAAAGGTTTTACAGGAAAGGCTTTTACAGATGTAGTAAATATTGGTATTGGAGGTTCTGATCTTGGGCCAGCTATGGTCGTGGAGGCTTTGCAGTTTTACAAAAACGACTTGACCACGCATTTTGTAAGCAATGTAGATGGAGACCATGTTAATGAAGTTATAAAAAAACTAAATCCAGAAACAACACTTTTTGTCATCGTTTCTAAAACCTTTACCACTCAAGAAACCTTATCTAATGCCAATACGCTAAAAGAGTGGTTTTTGAAATCGGCTAATGAAGATGCGATTGCAAAGCATTTTGTGGCGGTTTCTACTAATATTGAAAGCGTTAAAAATTTCGGCATTGATGAAAATAATGTTTTCCCTATGTGGGACTGGGTTGGCGGTAGGTTTTCACTTTGGAGTGCAGTAGGATTAACGATTAGTTTAGCCGTTGGTTATTCTAATTTTGATAGCCTATTGAAAGGCGCGAACAAAATGGATAATCATTTTGAAAACGAAGACTTTGATAGCAATATTCCTGTTATTCTTGCATTGATAAGTGTTTGGTACAATAATTTCTTTCATGCTGAAAGCGAAGCCATCATTCCATATTCTCAATACTTAAATCAATTTGCCACGTATTTGCAACAAGGTATAATGGAAAGTAATGGTAAAAGTGTTGACAGAAAAGGAAATCCGATAGATTATCAAACAGGAACAATTATTTGGGGAGAACCAGGAACCAATTCACAGCATGCTTTTTTTCAGTTAATACACCAAGGGACTAAGTTGATACCAGCAGATTTTATAGGATTTGTAAACGCTTTACATGGTAATCAAGACCATCAAGATAAATTGATTTCAAATTTTTTAGCGCAAACGGAAGCCTTATTAAATGGAAAGACAGAGACAGAAGTTGTTAAAGAGAATACCGCTCCTAATATCGTTCCGTTTAAGGTGTTTAAAGGGAATAAGCCCACAAATACATTATTTATCAACACGCTATCTCCAGAAAGCCTAGGGAAACTTATCGCGATGTATGAGCATAAAATATTTGTACAGGGGATTATCTGGAACATTTTCAGTTACGATCAGTTTGGAGTAGAGCTGGGCAAGCAATTGGCTAGTAAAATTTTAAAGGAGTTTAGTGGTACGGTTAATAATGCCCACGATTCGTCTACAAGCAATCTTCTAAATCATTATAAAAATTTATCATAAAAAAATATTAGCATTATGTATAACACAGTAAAATTACTTCATTCGTATTGGGCCTATTTAGTGCTTATCATTTTAATTATTGCAGTTGTAAATGCCTTAATTAAATCTTTTGGAAAAAAAGAATATGATGCCAAAGACTTTAGGATTTCTCTATTTACTTTAATAGTATCTCATATTCAACTATTAATAGGCTTGGTACTTTATTTTGTGTCGCCAAGATTGCAGGCATTTAGTGAATTAGGGATGGGTGGCGTGATGAAGGACTCCGTTTACAGACTGTATTTAGTAGAGCATCCTTTAATTAATATTATCGCTGTAGCGCTTATTACTATAGGGTATTCAAAACACAAAAAGAAACTGACTTCTACAAAAAAACTGAAGAACATCGCCGTATTTTATACGCTTGGACTGATTTTGGTTTTGTCGCGAATTCCTTGGAGTGCTTGGTTGGCTTAAAGTACAATTGTTAGTAGTTGCTAATAAAAAGACTGTTCCCCGTTTTTTCAACACGATAGTTTTTTAAGGAACATCTTAAGCCACTACTGTTGTTTAAAAGTTGCCCAGTTACAAAGCTATAGGTGTTATCATCGCAGCCACAAGTGCCTTGTAAACCGTTTGCAGAAAGAGCAGAACAGGCGCTCGGGATATGGTTGGGGTCGCTAGCATCCCAGGCCGTATAGCCCGATCCTGTATTGGCAATTATAATACCTGCATTGCCTTCATTGGAAATACGTATGGAGTTGCCTGGAGATTGTAAATTCCCAAATTCAGGAAGGTTTAAATTAATGCGAAGACCAACTCCCACATTTAAAAGAAATTTACAGTTTTCATCCTCATCGTTGCTTTTGCTGCACGATAAACAAAGGGAAAGACATAGTAAAGATAATAGAGTCCTCATGTTTTATAATTTAAAGTTGAAATTTAAGACAAAAATGAAATTGAATTAAATATTTTGTATATTTGACATGTTATCTCGTGTAAACGAGATTTTTGTGTTACAGGCTGTCTAAAAAGTCAACTAAAATTTGATTTATCAAATTGACTTTTTAGACAGCCTCATTTTAGTGAAAAAAAACGAAAAAATATTGATATCATATATTAAACGGTAAAGTTATGAGTAAAGTATCATATTACACCCCCGAAGGGTTGAAAAAATTACGGGAAGAGCTTAAACAATTAAAGGATGTAGAGCGTGGAAAGGCTTCAAGAGCTATTGGGGAAGCTAGAGATAAAGGCGATTTGAGTGAGAATGCAGAGTATGATGCAGCTAAAGAAGCCCAAGGGATGCTTGAAATGCGTATTTCAAAATTAGAAGATGCTTTGGCAGGTGCACGTATTATAGACGAGTCCCAATTAGATACGTCTAAAATATTGGTGCTATCTAAAGTGAAAATAAAGAATCAAACGAACGGCATGGAAATGAATTACACCTTGGTTGCCGATGGTGAGGCAGACCTTAAGTCTGGAAAGATATCAGTAAATTCACCAATAGGAAGAGGTTTACTTGGTAAATCTGTTGGAGATGTTGCAGAAATTCAAGTCCCAAATGGTATAATAAAATTTGATATTATAGAAATATCAAGATAGTTTTTTAATAAAAGCGAAATCATTGCTTTTATTAATTCTAAAAATATAAAAAAGATTCCTGTTCGCCATGATCAGGAATCTTTTTATATTTACAATAATTGAAACCCTCTAATGTTATGGCATCTATTTTTACAAAAATAATAAACGGCGAAATTCCTAGTTATAAAATAACAGAAACAGAAGAATTTTTGGCGTTTCTAGACATCAATCCCAATAGCAAAGGGCATACCCTATGCATACCTAAAAACGAAGTGGATAAAGTTTTTGATTTAGACGAAGATGCCTATAGTAGGTTAATGGCTTTTTCAAGACGTGTAGGGATTGCTTTAGGAAAAGCTGTGCCTTGCAAGCGGGTTGGCTTAACGGTTATAGGCTTAGAAGTGCCTCATGTTCATGTGCATTTAATTCCTTTAAATAATATGGATGATGCCCGCTTTATTAAAAAAGTAACCCTTTCTCATGAGGAGTTTACAGAAATTGCAGCATCTATTAAAAAAGAACTATAATTAAAGCTGTAATAACTATAAAGGCTAAAGACGCTATAACAGCCCACGCATTTTTCTTTAGTTTGTAAGTGGGAGCTTTTGGTGTGGAAGCTTTTTTGTGATAATCGAAAACGCGTTCAATATCTTCGGTCCAACGTTCAGGATAAATCATGCTATTGCAGGTTCTGCATTCCATTTTATGGCTCAGGTCGCTAGTTATGGATTTGTAAAAGCGAGTCTCTACAAATTTTTGTAAAAAAGTGACGTGCAGGCCATTATTATTATAGCATTCAGGGCAGTTGTTGTTCAAATTCACTTCTTTTATGGTGATATAGTCTTGCTTCATGTTAAAAAAACGCGTTTTAAATTAATTTGAAAAGTCGTGCCTTTTCCTATTTCCGACTCTGATACTTTAATTTTACCATCATGAAAATCTTCAATAATACGTTTGGTAAGTGATAAACCCAAACCCCAGCCACGTTTTTTTGTTGTGAAACCAGGTTCGAAAATGCTGTGAAATTCTTTTTTCGGAATTCCTTTTCCATTGTCGGTTATATCTATCATCACATTATCTTCTAATTGTGATATTTTGATACATATCTTGCCTCGACCCTTCATGGCGTCAATCGCATTTTTAACCAAATTTTCTATGGTCCAACTATACAGCTGTTTGTTCAAATTTACGGAAATTTCTTCAGATGGTGTAATGATCTCAAATTCCACCAGTTTAGAAGATCGTGTTTTTAAGTACTCGTAAGCATAAATAGTCTCTGCTACAATGTCAGAAAGTTCAAGAACAGGAACAGACCCAATCTTACTAAAACGTTCTGTAATGGTTTTTAACCTGTCAATATCTTTTTCTATTTCAATGATATATTCTGGATTAACGTTTTCAGTTTTTAGAATTTCGGCCCATCCTATTAACGAAGATAGGGGTGTTCCTATTTGATGAGCGGTTTCCTTTGCCATACCCGACCAAAGTTTATTTTCATCGGCACTTTTATTGCTTTTATAAAAGAAGAAAAGCACTGCTGCAAATAGAAAAATAATGAGTAAAAGTGCTAATGGATAGTATTTTAACTTGTTTAATAAATCTGAATTTCCATAGTAAATGGTGCTTACTATATCCGATCCTAGTTTTACTGCAATGGGTTTGTTCTCTTTTTCAAATCTTGAAATTAATTTTTCAACATATTTTTTATTACTTATTTTGGTGGAGTCTATGTTGTTGTAACTGCCCAAACTGCCATCTTTATTAATTACCAGCATGGGGGTGCTTTCGTTACTATTTAGAATTTTTAAAGTGAGATCTAAATTAGCGTTTGTTTCAGAGTTTATAAAATCAGTTTGCGCAAAGGACCAGTTTTCCATTTTGGTGCGTTCTTCATCTTTGAAATGCTGAAAAAGGGTATATGTTTTCCACAGAATAAGGGATACGACCAGAAAGGAAGCAGATAACATAAACCAGCGCAGGTTGTTTTTGTGTTTTTTGAAAATCATGGAGGTTATAATAGATTTGTAATATAATGCAAATCTGTTAATATTATTGTTTAAGATGTTAGTAAAACGATTTTTTGTTGCAAATGAGATTTGTTACATTTGTGCTTTTAAATGCATAAATAAGAGTAATTAATTAGATAGAGATAAGTTAATGGAAGTTCAAGGAAGAGTTAAAATGTTAGGAGAAACCCAAAGTTTTGGAAGTAATGGGTTTAGAAAAAGAGAAATTGTTATAACCACAGATGAACAATATCCACAACATATTATGGTGGAATTTATTCAAGATAAATGTGATTTATTGAATAGCTATAAAGAAGGCCAGCAAGTAAAAATTAATATTAATTTACGTGGGCGCGAGTGGGTAAATCCACAAGGCGAGACTAAATATTTCAACTCGATTCAAGGATGGCGCATTGAGGCCGTTCAAGGTGAGGCTGGAGGAGAGAACCTGCCTCCTGTACCACCTATGGACGCTTTTGAGCCAGCGGGAGACTTAAAAGAAGATGATCACGACGATTTGCCTTTTTAATGGAACCGATTTGTGATTTCCGCTAAAGCAGAAATACTCATAAAAAGACCTCTATGTTTTTTATAGCATGGAGGTTTTTGCTTTTATTTATTTATGAAATATCTCAGTAAAAACACAGCATTTCCTAACGTAGAAGAGGCTTCTCCAGAGGGCTTATTGGCTATTGGTGCCAACTTGTCTGCTTCACGTTTAATAGAAGCGTACCGTAAGGGCATCTTTCCTTGGTTTGGACCTGAAGACCCGATCTTATGGTGGTCGCCAGATCCGCGTTTTGTGTTGTTTCCAGAGCGCTTGAAAGTATCAAAAAGTATGAGGCAAGTGCTTCGTAATACTGATTATACCATTACGATTAATAAAGCTTTTGAAGCAGTTATAGCCGAATGCTCAAAAATGAAACGGATTGGGCAAGATAGTACTTGGATAACCGATAGCATGCAGGAGGCTTATATAGAACTTCATGCCATGGGCTATGCGAAATCTGTAGAGGTTTGGAGAGAAAACAGCTTGGTTGCTGGGCTTTATGGCATAGACTTAAATAATGGCGTTTTTTGTGGTGAAAGTATGTTTACTAAAGAAAGCAATGCCAGTAAAGTAGCCTTTATCACGTTCATTCAAAACACCAATTACAAACTTATAGATTGTCAAGTTTATACGGATCACTTGAAAAGTTTGGGAGCCGAAGAGATTTCTAGAGCGTTGTTTTTACAGTATCTAGAATAGGCATAGCTTGTTAACAAATGGCTAGGGGTATCGTTTTAAAAAAAATGAGTTTGCAACCGTAATGCGATTTTTTAAATTCTTAAAATGGCCGAGGTTAGCAGAAAAATATAATTTTTTGCTACCGTGTTAAAGGCTTCTAGTCTGTATTCTAAACCTGTTTGTATTTTTAAAACTTCAGATAATTGCCATCCAATTTGAGTTGTAGTTCTAGAATCTATTTCTGGTTTTGACCCCTGGTTTAAACTCCATAAACCTTCCACTGAATTGAACATATAGGGTTCGCCAATACTTAATCTGCGACCTTTTAAAGGAAAATCAATTGCAAACCTGTAACGTTGCCTAAAAATGGTTTCAGAGTCCAACATACGTTGTTCGGCTCTAAATCGATGCCTCAAACGTACTCTAGTAAGCGGTTTGCTATAACGCCATTGCTGCATAAGCCTTAGTTCATTGCTACCTGTATTAAAAAAAACTCTATTTCTGTAATATATACCTAAGCTAGCTTTTTTGTTGTTGCTTAATGCAAGTGTAGAAAAATGATAGGCATCTAATTGTTGTTGTTTAAATTTAGCTTTAGCGTAAGTGCTTAAAAAATATCGACTTCGTATTGAAAATGAACTTGTTATTTTTTTTGAAATTTTATGGGTGATACCAAACGTAGACTCCCCTAATGTAGGAAGCGTGTTTTGCGAGAATGTTTGGCAAGAAATAAAAATAATTAATAAACTGTTTTTAATAAGATGCATAATGGCATGTTGAGGTAATAAAAATTAAACTTCTTCATATCTAAAGCACCCCACTTCATGGTCATTTATCATGCCCATGGCTTGCATGTAGGCGTACATGACGGTGGAACCTACAAATTTAAACCCACGTTTTTTTAGATCTTTGCTTAAAGCATCACTAAGCGGGGTTGTAGCAAGTGCTTTTTTGTAATTCTTAACTTTGTTCTTTATAGGTTTTCCTCCTATAAACTCCCAAATATAAGTACTAAAATCACCAAATTCTTTTTGGAGGTTTATAAAAGCCTGAGCATTGCTTACGGCAGCGTTTATTTTTAATTTATTGCGAATGATACCTGCGTCTTGTGCTAAAGCATCTGTTTTATCTTGTTTATAATGGGCAATCTTGTGATAATCAAAATCGTCAAATGCTTTTCTAAAATTCTCACGTTTTCGCAGTATCGTAATCCAACTTAAGCCTGCTTGAAAAGTTTCTAAAATCAGAAATTCAAAAAGCTTTGCATCGTCGTAAACGGGAACGCCCCATTCTTGGTCGTGATACGCTTGATATAAAGCATCGTTAGCGCACCAACCGCATCTGTGTTTTGTAACATTCATAAGGTTCTTGTAAGGCTGAAGGTAAAAGTATGACAAATATCATCTTAATTAAAGTAAGTTGGGTCTAAATTTGTAACTCCTTATTTTATAAAACATAGAGACTATGAATGCGATTATAAAAGACAGTTTACAGAAAAGCATGTCGTATCAGGCATATAGAGAGTTGGTTGCGGGTTTAGTGGAAATAAACAGTACTACAGGGATTGAAAAAACTGAAGACTTGGCTAACTATACAAAGCTGAATGAAAAGCGGATGAAACGTTGGGATAAAACCTTAAAGGTGCCTGAGGCCTCTAAAGTTAAAATATCCGAATTTAAACAACAGGTCACCTGGCTAGTTATTACAGAAAGCTGGTGTGGAGATGCCGCACATATTATGCCTGTCATTAATAAAGTGGCAGAGTTAAATAACCTTATAGATTTGAAAGTTGTACTTCGTGATGAAAATCCCGAATTGATGGATGCTTTTTTAACTAATGGTAATAAAGCAATCCCGAAATTAATCATGATTGATAATGAAACGCAAGAGGTTTTAGGCAGTTTTGGTCCGAGACCAAGAGAAGCTGCTAATTATGTGAAACGATTTATAGCTAAGCATGGTGCACTTACACCTGAGTTTAAAGAGGATCTGCAACATTGGTACAATAAAGATAAAGGGCAAAATATAATAGAAGATATTACACAGTTATTATGTCAATTACAACCTAATGTTTGCCAATAAAATAGAAGGTAATAGAGCCTAACTGTGATTTTTTAGAGGCGTCTTCGCTAAATTGAGCTTCCTTAGCGTACTCTATAGCGTGGTGGATAAGGCATTCGTTTGATGACGTTGAAGAGGTGTTCACGTAAGCTTTGGTAACATTGCCTGTGGCGTTTACATTAATGTTAACAACAATTTTGCCTCCTTCTTCGCATAAATAAATAGGTGTAGGCAAATAGCGATGTGTTCTGCCCACTAGGGAATAGTGCATGGTGCTTTTTTTGTTTACACGTTCTGCTGTTTGTTGTTTAAGCAATGCGTTTACTTTACTAAACGAAGCTAAGGCCTCTTCATTAATAGCGGGCGCGGTAGCGGGTCTGTTTCCAAAGCTCTCGGCGTTATCGGTCTTACCATCATTGTCGCTGTCTTTTGGTTCTGTTTTGGTAGGTTCGAAGTCTTCAGGTGGTGCTATAGGTTTATACGCTTGAGCGTAATGTTCCGAATTTTGTGTTTCATTAAAAGCTTGATTGGTCTCTGCTTTGGCGCCATCTAGTTTTTCTAAAGCCTCTAATATTTTAAGCTCTTCTTCGCTAGGTTTTTCTTCAGGTTCCATGACGTAGTAGCTCTCTGAAGTAATATCATTCATTCTTTTTAAACCTATATTGAAAATAAATAATAATACGGTTCCAGAAAGAAAAAAAGTAATAAGTAGGGCTTTATGTGGGTCTGATAGGTGCAATAGATTGGTGTTCGTGTATTTTAGATATTAAATATACGTAAAATTACGAAACTTGGTTTTTTAAATGATTTATAAACTGCTCGACAGTTAAAGCCTTTTCAACTTGGAAATCCCCGATTTTTGTTCTGCGCAAAGCAGATAAATGAGCCCCAGATTGAAGGGCCCTTCCAAAGTCGTAGGCCAGTGAGCGTATGTAGGTTCCTTTGCTGCATACCACTCTAAAGTGAATACTTAGGCCATCAATGGCTGTAATTTCAAATTCAGAAATATTTACCGCTCTTGGCTTAACTGCTACGGTTTCTCCTGCTCTAGCAAACTCATATAAACGTTTGCCCTCTTTTTTTATAGCAGAAAATACAGGTGGGAGCTGTTGGATATCACCAGTAAATTGCGCAGTGGTTTTATGTATTAAATCATCAGTAATATGCTCGGTTGAAAACGTTTCATCTATTTCCGTTTCCAAATCAAAAGAAGGTGTTGTGCTCCCTAAAACAAATGTACCCGTATATTCTTTAATTTGAGCTTGAAAGGTGTCTATTTGTTTAGTCATCTTACCCGTGCAAAGAATCAGTAAGCCTGTTGCTAATGGGTCTAACGTGCCTGCATGACCTACTTTTATTTTTTTTATGTTGAATGCCTGCCGTATTTCCCAACGCAGCTTGTTAACAACCTGAAAAGAGGTCCAATGTAGGGGTTTATCAATTAATAATACTTGGCCAGTTTGATAGTCTTCTGAAGTCATTAGATTACGGTTAATTTTTGGACAAAAAAATGAATGAGTAAAATTAAAGCACCAGCAATAATTCTATAATACCCAAAAATCTTAAACCCGTGTTTGCTTAAATAATTAATAAAAGACTTAATAGCAATTAAAGCCACAATAAAACCAACTACATTTCCAATAATCAAAAGATTTACTTGGTCGTGGGTCAGTTCAAATCCAGCTTTATAATAATCATAGCTTTTTTTTACTGTAGCGCCCAACATGGTAGGGATTGCTAGAAAAAACGAAAATTCGGCAGCGACTTTTCTGGATAGTTTTTGAGACATTCCCCCCACAATACTCGCACCACTTCTGGAAACGCCAGGAATCATCGCTAAACATTGAAAAAAACCGATTTTTAAAGCCGTTAGATAAGAGATTTCAGTACCTTCTCCATCACCAAACCAGTCATCAACTTTCAATAATATAAAACCACCAATAATTAAAGAAATGGCAACGGTTATAGGGCTTTCCAGTAGGCCATCAATAGCATCGTTAAATAGCAAGCCTAAAATAACGGCAGGAATAAAGGCCACCAATAGCTTGAAATAAAAATCAACACTTTGAAAAAAACGTTTAAAATAAAGAACGATTACAGACATAATGGTTCCTAATTGAATAACTATAGTGAAGAGTTTTGTGAAATCATCTTGTGCTATACCATAAAACGAAGAGGCGACAATCATGTGTCCTGTAGACGATACAGGTAAAAACTCTGTAATACCCTCAATGACTGCCAAAACGATTGCTTGTAGTGTATCCATGGCGCAAAAATATCAAAATATTACATAATTTAGCTGATATCACAAAAATTAAAAAATCTTATTTTAGAGCTTATTTTAAAGTGTTTCTTTATCCATATGAAAATTGTAATAGCCCCCGATAAATTTAAAAACTCCCTTACAGGTTTAGCCTTTTGTAATGCCGTTGAAGAAGGGGTTAAAAGCATGTATCCCAATATTGAAATAGTAAAGTTGCCCTTGGCAGATGGCGGCGATGGTACTATTGACGTTGTTAATTTTTATCTTAAAGGACAGGAAGTGTGTGTGGATGTGAATAGTCCTTTTTTTAAACCTGTTAAAGCGACTTATTTATATTCTGGAGCCTCAAGAGCAGCATATATCGAAATGGCGAAAGCTTCTGGTTTGAGCCTGTTAAAACCAGAACAATTCGATTGTAAAAATGCCACTACGCTGGGTACAGGGGAAATGATTGTAGATGCGATAGGAAAAGGTGCGAAAAAAATTATTTTAGGTATCGGCGGAAGCGCTACCAACGATTGTGGAATTGGCATGGCAACAGCTTTAGGATATCGATTTTTAGATGACGAAAAGAATGAAGTAAAGCCTGTTGGCGCCAATTTATCTCGAATAGTTTCTATTGATACCAGTAACGTTCATTGGAAATTAAATCAAATTGAATTTGAAATAGCCTGTGATGTTACCAATCCCTTATATGGGATAGACGGAGCGGCGTATGTGTATGCGGCGCAAAAGGGAGCTACACTTGAAGAGATTAAAATGTTAGATACAGGATTGGAACATTTTTCCAAAATCATTAAAACTGTTTTTCATACCGATGCACAATCTATTATTGGTGCAGGTGCCGCTGGAGGTATGGGAATCGCGTCAAAAGTGTTTCTAAATGGGCGTTTACAACCTGGTATCCAGCTTATAAAAAATCTAGCCAATTTTGACGAAAATATAAGAAATGCCGATTGGATTGTTACGGGTGAAGGAAAATTGGATGCCCAAACATGTTCTGGAAAAACAATTTCGGGTATAATGACTTCTGCTAAAGCAAAACAAATTAAAGTAGCTGCTTTTTGTGGTATTGTAGATTTAGAGAAAAAGGCTCTGGCGCAATTAGGAATCGATTACGCCGATGCGGTATTAAATTATGCCATAAATTTAGAAGATGCCATGCAAAACGGCTATCATTATGTTAAGGATATGACAAGAAAATTTGCTAAAAAAAGGTTGTAAGCTTATTGATTTTTTATTTACAACACAATGGCCTAAAAGGTAAACTTAAGCTTTGTCCGGGTTTAAAAGAATTGCATAAATCTGAAATCCAAAACCTATAAGTACAATGGTTGGCGCTAAGTGGATGCGTCTCCAGCTAAATATTTCAGGGTTAAAAACATTAGGATCGTCACTTCCGCCGCCAGACATTAAAATAAAACCAAGTGCAATACAAATTAAACCTATAAACATAAACTTATAGTTTTTCTTTCCAAAAACAAATTCTGGTTTTGTGGTGTCTTTTCTTTTTTTATCTCCCATGGCGTATTATAATGTAAGTTACAAATTAACGGATTTATTTACAGTAAACCTGTTAACGTAAATCTAATTTGTGTTTTCAATCGCGAGTTGTTTTTAATAATACAGTTCATCGGTACGTAAATTTAAAAAGCGTTGCGTTGCAATATGGGTACTTACCCAAGTGATGATAATGCCTAAAGCAAAAACAAAAAGAAACAAGAACCCCACTAAAATAGGGTTGCTTAACAATTCTAGTTCTATAAACGTTTTGTTTAGATAGTATAAAACAATCGCCATGCCTATAAGCGCTATAACGGCTCCAATCATACCTAAACGTACACTTTTCCATACAAACGGACGCCTAATAAATTGCTTGGTAGCACCAACCATTTGCATGGTTTTTATGGTAAAACGTTTTGAATAAACAGCCAAACGAATGGAGCTGTTTATCAGCAATACGGCGATTAATGTAAAAATACCACTAATGACCAACACCCAAAAACTGATTTTCTTAACATTATCATTCATCAAGTTAACCAAGTCATTATCATACGTAACCTCATCGACAAAGTTTTTGTTTAGCGCTTCCGCAGAAATTTTTTCTAAATGTTCAGATGTTACAAAATCTGCTTTTAAATGTACATCAATGGAGTTTTGTAATGGATTATAGCCCACAAAGTCCATGAAATCTTCACCGTTTTCAGCTTTCATAAACTCTGCTGCTTGTTCTTTCGAGACATATTCGGTAGTTTTCACATAATCTGCCATAGCCAAACTTTTTTCAAGCTGTTTGGTTTCTACTTCTTTAGCAGAATCTTTTAAATAAATAGTGACTACGACTTGTTCTTTGAAGTGGTCGGAAACTTTTTTTGCATTAAGAATAAGCATGCCCAACAAACCCAATAAAAACAAAACCAGCGCAATGCTTAGCACTACTGAAAAATACGACGAGATAAGGCGGCGTTTTTGATGTTTTTCGAATGATGAACTCATAAAATAAATGGATTAATGCTGTAAAAATAATAAAGTATACGTGATCTGTATTTATTTAAACTAAATCATTTCAAGATTGTTGTGTTTCTTTTAATTTCTTGGTGGGCTTACTAACTAAATAGACACCGCTAGCAACCACAATACAGCTTAGTATTTTAATAAGATTGATGTCTTGGGCATAAGCTTCTTGCATAAACACAAAAGCAAGTATACTAACCAGAACAAAGCTTACCACGGGTTGTAAATATACATAACTGCTCGTTACAGAAGGGATTAAATGATTTAAAGCATATATGTTGAATAGATAAGCAAAAAAAGTGGTAAATAAAATAACGTACCCAATTGTTAAATAAGTATTTAAATCGAAAGCCTCAAAATCGGTGTTTAAAAAATCATTAAATCCAAAAGGGAGCACAATGAGGAAGCCAAGCAAGAATATCCAACTTACAACTGTAATGGCATGATATTTTTTCATTAATGTTTTTGCAATTACAAGATAGAGCCCGTAACTACTGGCATTTAGCAAAACCAGTAAATTGCCTAATATGGAACTGGTGCCTTCTGTCTCATTGCCATAAGCTATTAAAAATATGGCGCCAATGGAACCCAAAGTTATACCGAGAACTTTGTTTTTAGTAATGCGTTCTTTTAAAATGAAAAAACTAAAAATCAAAACAATTACAGGGGTGGCCGTAGTGATTATGGAGGCGTCTATTGGCGATGTTAAATTAATACCGTGAAAAAACAACATTTGGTTTGCTGCACCTCCAAAAAGGCCGCAAAGTGCTAAGGTTAATAAATCTTTTTTTTCAACTCGTTCTTTTACAAATAGAAACTTGATGGTCCAAAATAATAAGGCACAGCAACCGATTCTAATAAATACGAAAGCCGTGGGGCCAATTTTATCTGGCATAACGCCTTTTGCTATAATGTAATTAGCGCCATAAATAATATTGGCGCCTAAAAGTGCTAAATGTGCTTTTGTGGTATTCTTCAATGTATTGATGCTTAAAAATAGCAGCAAAATTACAAATAGATTTCTAAAGAAAAGGGTATAATGCTAGTAATTGAAGGGGATAAAAAAACTTAATTTGTTAACCCTTCCTTGTTTTCCATTTAAAGCGTAAATTTGCGCTTTTAAAATGGCTCGCAAACCCGTGAAGCTGCAAAGTGTTACTCATTTTAGTTATAAACGTCTTTGCGTTTCTGTGTCTTTGGGAGAAAAAAGAAGCTTATGAAATACAATTTCAACGAAATAGAAGCCAAGTGGCAAAAATATTGGGCAGCAAACCAAACTTTTAAAGCTGAAAACCACAGTGAAAAACCTAAATATTATGTTTTGGACATGTTCCCTTACCCTAGTGGGGCAGGACTACATGTTGGGCATCCATTAGGCTATATCGCATCAGATATTTATGCGCGTTACAAGCGCCATCAGGGCTTTAATGTATTGCATCCTCAGGGCTATGATAGCTTTGGCTTACCTGCAGAGCAATATGCCATTCAAACGGGGCAACATCCTGCCATAACTACAGCAGAGAATATAAAAACCTATCGCCGTCAATTGGATCAAATCGGATTTTCATTCGATTGGTCGCGAGAGGTTAGAACCAGTGACCCGAATTATTATAAATGGACCCAATGGATTTTTATTCAGTTGTTCAACTCGTGGTACAATAAGGATACAGATCAGGCAGAAGACATTTCAGAATTGATAAGTGTTTTTGCTTCGGAAGGGAATACCCATATAAATGCGGTGTGCGATGATGCTGTTGATGCTTTTTCTGCTGAGGATTGGAATGGTTTTTCTTCGAAAAAACAACAAGGTATATTACTGCAATATCGACTCACGTATCTAGCCGAAACCGAAGTTAACTGGTGTCCAGCATTAGGAACCGTTCTAGCTAATGATGAAATGGTAAATGGGGTTTCCGAGCGTGGCGGACATCCGGTAATAAGAAAAAAAATGACACAATGGAGCATGCGAATTTCAGCATATGCGGAACGTTTGCTTCAAGGTTTGAATAAAATCGATTGGTCGGATTCGTTAAAAGAAAGTCAGCGTAATTGGATAGGGAAATCCGTAGGCGCTTCTGCAGAATTTAAAATTGTGAATTCAGATTCCAGTATTTCTGTATTCACGACACGACCAGACACTATTTTTGGAGTTAGTTTTATGACGCTTGCACCTGAGCACGAACTGGTCTCTAAAATTACAACTCCAGAGCAAAAAGAAGCGGTTGAAGCGTACGTGATAGCCACAGCTAAACGTAGTGAACGCGATAGGATGGCCGATGTAAAAACCATTTCAGGAGCTTTTACTGGGGCATACGCCGAGCATCCTTTTTCTAAAGCGCCCATTCCGATTTGGATTGGTGATTATGTTTTAGCGGGTTATGGAACAGGGGCGGTAATGTCTGTGCCTTGTGGCGATCAGCGAGATTATGATTTTGCAAAACATTTTAATATCCCAATTCCTAATATTTTTGATGGCGTCGACGTATCGGAAGGCGCTTTTGCTTCAAAAGATAATGTGGTGCTAAAAAACTCAGATTTTCTTAACGGACTGAGTTATAAAAAGGCTACTGTAAAAGCTATTGGAGCATTGGAAAAACTAAATCAAGGCGAAGGGAAAACCAATTACCGTTTACGCGACGCCGTGTTTAGCCGCCAACGCTATTGGGGGGAGCCTTTTCCAGTATATTATGTAAATGGCATGCCTCAAATGATAGATGCAGAACATTTGCCAGTGCGGTTACCTGAAGTTGAAAAATATTTACCTACCGAAACTGGTGAGCCACCCTTAGGGAATGCTACAGTTTGGGCTTGGGATCGACATAAAGCAGAGGTTGTTTCAAATGCGTTAATTGATCATGAACGTGTTTTTCCGCTCGAACTCAATACCATGCCTGGTTGGGCGGGGAGTTCTTGGTACTTTAACCGGTATATGGATGCTCATAATGAAACAGAATTTGCAAGTCAAGATGCTTTGAGCTACTGGAAAGATGTGGATCTATATATTGGAGGGAGCGAGCATGCAACGGGACATTTGTTGTACTCTCGTTTTTGGCAAAAATTCTTGTTTGATAAAGGGATTGTACCTGTAGACGAGTACGCCAAAAAGCTGATTAATCAGGGTATGATTTTGGGGACTAGTGCTTTTGTTTATCGTGTTGAAGGCGAAAATAAATTCGTGTCAAAGGCGTTAATAGCCGGTCAAAGCGTACAGGCCATTCATGCAGATGTTGCGTTTGTAAATGCTTCTGATGAATTAGATATTGAAGCCTTTAGAAACTGGAGAGAAGAGTATAAAGACGCTATTTTTATTGGTGAGAAAGGTCTGGTGATTGAAGGTGATAACGACGTTTACAAGGTAGGGCGCGAAGTTGAAAAAATGTCTAAATCTAAATATAACGTGGTTAATCCAGACGATATTGTTTCAGAATATGGTGCAGATAGTTTGCGTTTATACGAAATGTTTCTCGGCCCTTTAGAACAATATAAACCATGGAATACCGCTGGTATATCGGGAGTTCATTCATTTCTTAAAAAGCTATGGAAATTGTATGTTGACGATTCTGGTTTAAAAGTTAATGATACCCAACCAACAAAAGAGGGACTGAAAGTGCTTCATAAAACCATAAAAAAGGTTCAAGAAGATATTGAAGGCTTTTCATTTAATACGTCGGTTTCTACGTTTATGATTGCCGTTAACGATTTAACTGCCCAAAAATGCACCTCCAAAGCGATTTTAGAGCCTTTATTGGTTCTTATTTCACCATATGCACCACATATTGCTGAAGAATTGTGGAGCAAGCTAGGGCATGATGCGTCTATTTCAACGGCAGCGTTTCCAGAGTTTGATCAAAACCATTTGGTGGAGAGCAGTAAGAACTATCCTATTTCGTTTAACGGGAAAATGCGATTTACACTAGAGCTGCCTATGGATATGAGTAAAGAAGATATTGAAAAAGCAGTTCTGGCAAACGAAAAAACCCAAGAACAATTAGGGGGTAGAACGCCTAAAAAAGTAATTGTGGTGCCCGGTAAAATTGTAAATATTGTAGGGTAGAATGAATATCCCTTTAGAACATCTAGAAGAAAAGTTTTTAGCAACAGCTTTAAAAAACGGACTCTCTTATTGGAAAAAAGGTCTGTTTGAAATTATTGAAGATGATGCGACTACTATAAAAGCTAGGGTGTATGGAACTGATGAATACCTTAGCGAACTCATGTTTTTAAATAAACATATTGTAGATGTTAATTGCACCTGCCCGAATAACCGAACCCTTTTTTGCAAACACATTGCGATTCTTTATTACGAAAAACTAAAGGATGTTTTAGCCTTGAAAAAGGCTAAACCAAGAAAAGCATCCAAACAAATTTCTAAGAGTAAAGTAGATCAGGAGTTTTTCTCTATTGAAACAGCAGTGCAAAACGCATCATTAGTTCAATTAAAAGAAATAGTTGTTCAAGAGCTTAGAAAAAATGCGGATTTTAAACTTGCTTTAGAGCATAAGTTAAATCCAAAACATAAAGCAAAGCAAGCGTTATATGCGTTTTACAAAGTGCAAATTCAAGAATTACTAAGAAAGCACAAGAAACAAAATTTTATAGATTATAGTGCCTCAAATTCTGTAGGACAAGCGGTTATTGATATTGCAAGCTTAGCTTCAGAGCATTATAAAAATCATAATTTGGAAGCGAGTTTTGAGATTTGTAAAGCGATATTGGATACCATGATAAAACCGTTGAACTATACAGATACATCTTCGGGGATTTTTTATCAGGGTTTAGATGAGGCTTTAAACTTAGTATTGGAGATATCGACCAAGGCCGAATTGCAGCCTAAGCTTCGTAAAAACATGTATACTTTCTTTCTTAAACATCTAAAAGACAAAAAAAACCATGGTTGGGGCTACGAAATTAACTTTACAGATATTTTAATAGCATTAGCAGAAAATAATAAGCAAAAGGATGAGCTGCTTAAAATTATTTATAATGAAGATTTAGATCGGCATAGCATGCAGGTGTATAACATTATTAAAAAGTTTGACGGAGAACAAGCAGCCAAAGATTTTGTAATGGAGCATAAGACCTTGCCAGAATTTAGGTCTATTTTGTTCAATGAGTTTATGGAGAACAAAGACTATAATGCTGCAAAACAATGCATGTATGAGGGGTTAAAGGTTAATAGTGAGTTTAGGGGAGCCGTAATAAATTGGATTAAAAACTTATTGAAAATTGGAGAATTAACAGAGGATAAGGAATTAACCATAAAAAGTGCAAAGTTATTATTTTTAAATTTAGGATTTAGAATATATCCTGATGGAGCTGATTATTACGAGCTGTTAAAACATCAATTCACCGCTGAAGAATGGGCGAATGAATGGCCTTTATTAATTGAAAAAGAAAAAGACAAAACAACCGTAGAAGAAATATATTTTAGAGAAGGCCGTTTAGATTTGTTGTTTAAAAGCATTACTAAAAAGCAAGATTTTTACTTTAACAGCAATTATTTAAATTTTAATGAAGCCCATATAGCCTCTTTGTTACCAGAGTATAATGAAGCTTTTATTTTGTTTCTGAAGGGTAGAATAGTAAACTACATCGATTTTTATAAAGGAAAAAAATATTATAAAGAGGTCTGTACTACGCTAATTGCATTTAAAAAACAAGGTCTTGATATTAGTGGTATCCTAATGTATTTAAAAGAAAACTACCGTAACCGACCTTCTTTAATGACTAGGATACAGGAGTACTTCGAATAAAAGGTTTGAGAGGGTTTCTTCATGTTTTTCTATTGTTACAGCAGTTTTATAAAAGCACTATTCTTGAGTGTGATATACAAATGTATTCATAAACTAATGCTTATCGTTTTATAGTTTCTTTCTAAATAGGGGCGGAATTGTTAAAAGAGACTTGCTTTACATATCATTTTTCTTATTTTAACTTATATTGTAATGTTATGAATAATAAATTTTGTGAATTATGAAGATAGGTGTCCCTGGAGAAATTAAAAATCATGAAAACAGAGTGGGTATAACCCCCTCGGGAGTATTTGAATTGGTTAAAAGAAATCACACAGTTTACGTGCAAAAAGATGCAGGTTTTAAAAGTGGTTTTTTTGATGATGATTACAGCGATGTAGGTGCGATAATCCTTGATACTATTGAGGAGGTTTATGAAGCGGCCACCATGATTGTTAAGGTTAAAGAACCCATTGAGAAAGAATACGAATTAATAAAGCCGCATCACTTGTTGTTTACTTTTTTTCATTTTGCATCTAGTAGAACACTAACAGAGGCTATG
Source organism: Mariniflexile ostreae (assembly GCF_042427585.1). Taxonomy (NCBI): domain Bacteria; kingdom Pseudomonadati; phylum Bacteroidota; class Flavobacteriia; order Flavobacteriales; family Flavobacteriaceae; genus Mariniflexile; species Mariniflexile ostreae. The sequence goes on from NZ_JBHMFC010000006.1 coordinate 75,544, forward strand.
TTGAGAAGTGGCTCGGTTTGTATAGCCTACGAGACCGTAGAGGAGGAGGATGGTTCTTTGCCGCTATTAATCCCTATGTCTGAAGTTGCAGGAAGAATGTCCATTCAAGAAGGTGCTAAATGCTTAGAAAAACCCGTAAAAGGACGGGGCATCCTGTTGGGTGGAGTACCTGGAGTACCCCCAGGAAAAGTACTGGTTTTGGGAGGAGGAGTTGTGGGGGTGCAAGCCGCTAAAATGGCTGCAGGATTAGGAGCAATTGTAACTATTATGGACATAGATATGAAGCAGCTACGCTATATTAGCGACATTATGCCTAAAAATGTAACTACCGAGCTTTCTAGTGAGTATAATATTAGGAAACATATAAAACATACAGACTTAATAATTGGAGGCGTTTTAATTAAAGGTGCTAAAGCCCCTAAGTTGATTACTAAAGACATGCTTAAGGATATGCGACCTGGCACCGTAATGGTAGATGTTGCTGTGGATCAAGGCGGGTGTTTTGAAACCACTAAAGCCACGACCCATGAAAATCCAACTTATATTATAGATGATGTTGTGCATTATTGTGTGGCCAATATGCCTGGCGCAGTACCCTACACCTCTACATTGGCGCTTACCAATGTTACGTTGCCTTATATTGTTAAAATAGCAGATGCAGGCTGGAAAAAAGCTTGCGAACAGGATAAGCGCTTGGCAAAAGGATTAAATATTGTGAATGGCGCCATAGTTTACAAAGAAATTGCAGAAACCTTTAACTTAGATTTCAAAACGTTAAACGACTTATAAACCTGACAAAATTTCTTAACGTATTTTTGGCTTATTTTTTGCTATAATTGAATTAGATTTGTTTAAATAAAATGTAAAAAATGTTTGGATATTATATCATAATTGGAGCGATAGCTTTAGTAAGTTGGTTGGTAAGTAATCAACTTAAAAGAAAGTTTGAAAAATACTCGAAAGTGCATTTACGCAACGGTATGAGTGGTGCCGAAATTGCCGAAAAGATGTTGGCAGATCACGGTATTAGAGATGTTGAGGTAATTTCTACACCGGGTCAATTAACAGACCATTACAATCCGAAAAATAAAACAGTTAACTTAAGTGAGTCTGTTTATAATCAGCGAAACGCTGCTGCTGCTGCTGTTGCGGCACACGAATGTGGCCATGCCGTACAACATGCCCAAGCTTATGAGTGGTTGAAAATGCGCTCTGCTTTAGTGCCAGTGGTAAGTGTTACCTCTGGAATGTCACAATGGATCGTGTTTGGCGGTATTGCTCTTATGGCAACCAATTTAATTGGTGGTATGGGGTTTTATGTAGCTGTAGCCGGATTGGTAATGATGGCTTTTGCAACGGTGTTTAGTGTGGTTACTTTGCCTGTAGAATACGATGCTAGTAACAGAGCTTTAGCTTGGTTAAAAAGCAAAAACATAGTGTCTCAAGAAGAGTATAGAGGCTCTGAAGACGCGCTTAAATGGGCTGCCAGAACCTATTTGGTTGCCGCTATTGGTGCTATTGCATCTTTACTATATTGGGCACTTCAGGTGTTTGGGGGCAGAGATTAGCAAGCCTTAAATTTTTAAATACAAAAAGCTCTGAATTATTTCAGAGCTTTTTTGTTTCTTTATCTCCAAAATATTTTTAAAATGAATCATTATTTAAAATATTATCACGATCACGCGGCAAAATACCAAGCAGAAGCTCAAAAACTGTTTAAAAAAATGACAGCCTTAAGTTTGCTAAGGCTTTTGGTGTTTATATTAACGGTTCTTGGTGTTTATATAACTTATGAGTATTGGCAAGTAGCACTGGTTATTGGGGTTTTAGGTATTGCTGTATTTCTTTTCATGCTATCTAAATACACAAATATTAAAGCGCTTAGAGCATTTAAAAAAGCGCTTGTTTCTGTTAATGAGACAGAAATAAAAATAGCTTCTGGCAATTTTTATGATCGGGATAAAGGTTTAAACTTTCAAGACACAAATCATTTTTACAGTTTGGATATCGATTTGTTTGGGCGGGGATCTTTTTTTCAATTCCTTAACAGAACCACTATCCATGAAGGGACCCAACAGTTGGCCGAAACCTTAAAAGCTAATGATATAACTAACATTGTTCAGCGGCAAGAGGCCATTAAAGAGCTTAAAGATAAAATCGCGTGGCGTCAATATTATACAGCAACGTCTAGTTTAGTATCTGTTGAAACGCCTGCTAAACTTATTATAAGTTGGCTCCAGAAGCATCAATCGTTTTTGCCGAAACCCATAAAATGGTTGCCTGCCGTGTTTTCTGTAATCTCCCTACTTATCTTTACGTTAACCATTTTTAATTTCATAGCACATAAAGCTCTTATAGGCTATTGGTTATTGGTGGGCTTAGCTGTAACAGGACGTTATGTAAAAAAAATAAACGCTTTGGCTTCAAATACCGATAAAGTTGGAGAGACGTTTAGGCAATATGCGCTTTTAATGGACTTAATTGAAAACGAGCGCTTTTCTTCAAAATTATTGCAGGAAAAACAATTGCAAATTCAATCTGGAGATAGAAAAGCATCTGTGGTTTTTAAAGAATTTTCAAAAGCTTTAGAGGGGCTAGATAACAGAAACAACCTTATTTCGGCCATTTTTGGAAATGGACTGTTTTTAACAGATTTAAAAAACACCTATCGTATTGAAAAATGGATTGAGGAGCATGGCGAGAAAGTAAAAGATTGGTTTGAAGTGGTGTCTTTTTTCGATGCTTATAATACGTTGGGGAATTACGCGTATAATCATCCTGATTTTGTGTTTCCTGAAATCAAAACAAATCATGAAGTGATTCATGCAAAAGGACTAGGGCATCCTTTGCTAGATAAAAAGAAACGTGTTAACAGTGATGTTACCATTAAAAAAGACCAGTTTTTTATTGTAACAGGGGCAAACATGGCAGGAAAAAGTACTTTTTTAAGAACCATTTCGTTACACGTGGTTATGGCAAATATCGGGCTTCCTGTTTGTGCAGAAAAGAGCGAGTATACACCTGTAAAACTCATTACCAGTATGCGCACTACAGATTCGTTAACAGATGATAGCTCGTATTTCTTTTCAGAACTAACCCGTTTAAAATATATAGTAGACGCTATTCAAAAAGAACCTTATTTTATAGTGTTAGATGAAATATTAAAAGGCACCAACAGCACCGATAAAGCTATTGGCTCTAGAAAGTTTGTTGAAAAACTGGTAGCTTCACATGCCACGGGTATTATAGCGACACATGATTTGAGCCTATGTGAAATTGAAAATGAATTAGAACAGGTTAAAAACTATTATTTTGATGCTGAAATCATTCAAGACGAATTACATTTCGATTATACTTTAAAAGAGGGTGTGTGTAAAAACATGAATGCATCTTTTCTTCTAAAAAAGATGGATATCATATAATTATTCGTAACTTAAAGACAGGAATGTTCTTTAACGAATCCGCTAATTTTAGTAGAAAACATAACTTATGAAATGCAATAAAATAACAATAGTCCTTTTTATCTTCATTTTAGGGGCATGTGCCAGCAGTGAGCGCGTGATTACCCAAGACGGAAAAATTTATGAGGTAAAAGGTGAGGCATATTTTCAAAATGGTAAAAATGTAACAGAGCATTTATCTTCTAAAGATAAAGCGCACATTAGCAATGTTCTTGAAAACAGACTGGAGTCTGAACGTTCACTAAAAAGGGAACAAACAGCATTGAAGGCAGAGCAAGACTATGTGAAACAAACCTTAAAAGAGGCAGAGAAGAAACAAAAAGCACTTGAGAACAAGCAAAAACGTATAGAAAAGGGGATAAAGAAAAAGGAAGCCGCCCGAGAGCGAGTTTTAAAAGTAAAAGCACGTTTAAATAAAAATAAAGAAAAATATCAAAAATTGGAAGCAAAAAAGAAGCTGTCCACTCGTAACAAAGAGAAATGGGAACGCCGTTTTGAGAGAGATGAGAAAGATTTAATTAAGGCGTTAAAAGCCTTTGAAAATTAAAAATAAAACAATTATGAAACACTGGATTATCATTTTAGTATTCGGATTTTGTGTACATGTAAGCGCACAAGATATTAACCATAACGGCACCATGTATACCGTTAAAGGCAAAACTATTTTAAAAGAAGGTAAAGATGTTACTGAGACGCTTGCCCTTGAAGAACAGCAAAGCATAAAAGCTGCTCTTGCTGAAAAGAAGAAAGAAGCAAAAGCTATTGAAAAACGCGAAAAAGAATTAAAAAAGGCCGAAAAAGAACAGAAAAAAGTTGAGAAAAAACAAAAGCAAGCAGAAAAAGCATTAAAACAGAAAGAGAAAATACGCTCTAAATTTGAGAAATCGGTTAAGAAGCATGACCAGGCGGTTAATACATATGAAAAATTAAAAAACAAAGGCAAATTGTCGCCTATTGATGAAAGCAAGTGGCTTAAAAAAATTGAAAAACTAAGGGTGGCAAGAGAAAAGATAAAAAGAAAACTTTAAAAAAAACTAATGAACATGTGCGAAACATTAAAAATAGCATTGGTTCAAGCAGATTTGGTTTGGGAAAATCCAGAGCAAAATAGGCGAAACTTTACTAAGAAAATCGATGCTATTCATGAAGCTGTTGATCTAGTGGTGTTACCCGAAATGTTTTCAACAGGGTTTACCATGAACCCCAAAGCTGTTTTTGAAACGATGCAAGGCGAAACCGTATTGTGGATGCAGGAACTGACCCATAAGAAAAACATAGCTATAACCGGGAGTGTGGTTATTAAAGAGGAATGTCGTTTTTATAACCGACTCTTTTTTGTAACGCCAAATGGAGGTTTAGAGTATTATGATAAAAAGCACACTTTTACTTTAGTTGGTGAAGACGAGATTTATACCGCAGGTACCAAAAAACCTATTATCGATTTTAAAGGCTGGAAAATCTGTCCGTTGATTTGTTATGACTTAAGGTTTCCGGTATGGGCAAGAAATACTGAAGACTACGATGTTTTAATATATGTGGCCAATTGGCCTACGCCAAGAGTTACTGCATGGGACACTTTACTAAAAGCTCGAGCTATTGAGAATATGTGTTATTGCATAGGTGTAAACCGTGTGGGTACAGATGGGGTGAATAGTGAATATAATGGTCATTCGGCAGCCTACGATGTGTTAGGCAATGAACTGACCGCTTTTGGATCTGGAGAGGAACAAACTGAAATAGTTACATTAGAAAAAAGGCACATTTCGGCTTATAGAAACAAGTTTAAGTTTTTGCAAGACAGAGATGGTTTTATTCTGAAATAAATTGCAGGGTCTGTACAAAATCCCAACCCGCCCTAACGTCATTTTCCATTTCAAAATGGCTGATTTTTTCGGGTTGAATTTTTTTAAGATAATGACCGGAATCGTATTTTTTATTGCCATTAGTATCATGTACGACTCTAATGTAGTATTTGCTAGGCGATATGTTTAAGAAGTCTATGGCTTGTTCTTTAGCGGCATATACTTCATGTTTAACCTCGCCCTTCTCATTGGTTAGCTGTACGATAATAGGGTAAGTGGCATTAGCTAAAACGAGCCTTAAATTACCATAACTGTCCTTGGCACTAGTTCTTAAAGAGAAATCTAAAGTGTCGTTCTTTGTGTCGAAAAAACCCACAAAAGCTTCTGGTAAGAGGCGTATTTGATAGTTGTTCGATTCGGTTTTTGGAAACTTAAGCGCTACAGTGTTGTTAATCGTATCGAAAAGACTTGTAAAAGCAACAGAAATAGAGTCTTTATTTAAAATATGGATTTTAGAGGCATCAAAAGTACTAATAGGCGTGGTTCCTGAAATTTTAAAATCTTCTTCATACCCTATGTTTCCAGAAGGAAATCCTTTTAAGGTTAAAGAGTCCCGATCTAATTTTCGTAATCTTACCGAGAACTGAGTGTCCTCCACACTAGGGTGGGAAACCTTAAAAACTAAAGAATCCAGTTCGAGATGTGGTTTGTACCAATAGTAAAGGGTGTCGGTCTTTTCGTCTTTTGTAATAGCGTGTTTGAATTCTGCTGGGGTATCTGTAAGCAAGTCAATGTGCATGCCTTCATAATGCCCTTCATAGCCAAACTCTATTTTTCCGCCAGCTGCCAATTTTGGTCTTGCAGGCTTAAAATCGGGGGCTTCAGAAAATAATTTTAATGTGTATAAGGAATCTGTAGGCACATGAATAGGACTTTTATAAAACCCTATTTTATCAGTTTTCTGTTGAAATTTATAATCTGTATTTTTATCTTTTAAAGCTAATAACATGTATTTTCCTGCCTTAACGTTCTCAATGGAAAATGTGCTAAGACTATCTAAGGTATTGGTAATGTACTTAGGAGTTTCCTTATAAACGATAGAATCATTATAGGTCGAGTCCATTTCATAAAGCATTACAGAAACAAAGGTTTCTGGCTGTCTTTTGATAGCATCTACTATTTGTCCTTTTACAGAAAGGGAATCGATATAATCACCAGTAGAAAATACATAACGGAAATATGGAAAAGGGTTTCCTTCATTATTATCTACAATACTGTTTCCGAAATTAAATGCGTAAGTTGTATTAGGCTGTAAGGTATCAAAAATCTTTATTTTAATATATTCGCTTGCGCCGCCAAGCGGTGTAATTTCTGGCTGCGTTTTCATTGGGGGCGAAATGATAAGCTGTTTTTGTAAGTCTTTTATCTTAATGTATTCATTAAAATAAATCCTAATTTCTTTAGCATTAAAATTAATGGAATAATTTTTAGGTGTTGCTCTCGTTATTTTAGGAGGGGTAATATCTTTAGGGCCGCCTTGAGGCGTTCCACGATTGGCGCAGTTAATAAAAACCAAACATATACATGCGATAAAAATAAAATTTGAAAGGGTTTTATTCATTGCCAATTTAAAATTTGCACAAAACTACATAAATTTAGAGATATAACGCAAGAGTTATTAGGCTATTGCCATCGATGCCACACTTATTTTAACCGAAGGCACTTGCTGTAACACGGTGATACAAGCTTCCATGGTTGCCCCTGTAGTAATGAGGTCGTCCACCAAAAGAATGTGTTTGTTCTCAAGGTCTTTTGCGTGGTTGAGTAAAAATAATTCGGTATTATCTTGCCATCTAAACCATCTTGTTTTTAGGGTCTGCGAACTGGTATTGCTTATTTTTAATAGTACATCCTCTTTGTATTCGGCATGTAAAGCAGTGGCTATTTGTTGTCCAAATTTAGTAACTTGATTATAGCCTCTTTTCCTAAGTTTCTTTTTGTGTATCGGCACGGGAATCACGAGGTCTATATCTTCGTAATGGTTAAGCGTAGCTAACTCGCCACCTAGCCAATCTCCTAAAAACATACCAATAGTTTCATGGCCTTTATATTTCAATTGATGGATAAGATGTTGCACAAGGCCTTTTTTTTCAAAACGGAGCAGTGCTGTGGCCTGCTCGATTTTTACACGGCCATAAAATATTTTTAAAACTGTATCATCATTATTAAAATGAAAATTAGTAACAGGTATACTATGGCGGCAAGAAATGCAGAGGTCTTTTTCATTATCCTTTAAAGTATTATGGCAAGCATAACATACTTTAGGAAAAAACAAATTAAGCAATAAATTGAGCATGTATTTCGGGGTCTATTCTAAAGAAGTAAATTTAAAGGAAAAATTAATACATTTGATTCTTAATTTTGATCTAAAATCCTGTTTGTTTGCTACGGTTTCATATTTTTGCAATATGGCAAATCAAGATGATCAATTTAAGAAAGTAATCTCTCATGCAAAAGAGTATGGTTACGTGTTCCAGAGTAGTGAGATCTACGATGGACTAAGTGCAGTTTATGACTATGCGCAAAATGGCGTGGAGTTAAAAAAGAATATTCGGGACTACTGGTGGAAAGCCATGGTACAGATGAATGAAAATATTGTAGGCATAGATTCTGCCATTTTCATGCATCCAACTATCTGGAAGGCTTCTGGCCACGTAGATGCGTTCAATGATCCTTTAATAGACAATAAGGATTCTAAAAAACGTTACAGAGCTGATGTTTTAATTGAAGATTATTGTGCTAAAATTGAAGCTAAAATTGAAAAAGAGGTTCAGAAAGCAGAAAAACGCTTTGGAGATGCTTTTGATAAAGCCGAGTTTCTTGCTACAAACCCACGTGTATTAGGCTATCAAGAAAAAATAGACGAAACACTTTCTCGTATGGCCAAGTCGTTGGGCGATGAGAATTTAGCCGATGTAAAAGCTCTTATTGAAGAACTGGAAATCGCAGATCCTTTAACGGGAAGTAGAAACTGGACAGACGTTAAGCAATTTAACTTAATGTTTGGCACTAAATTAGGCGCTTCTGCAGAGAATGCTCTAGATTTATATTTACGCCCCGAAACGGCGCAAGGTATTTTTGTTAACTTTTTAAACGTTCAGAAAAGTGGACGTATGAAAATCCCTTTTGGAATTGCTCAAACGGGTAAAGCCTTTAGGAATGAAATTGTGGCGAGACAATTTATTTTCAGAATGCGTGAGTTTGAACAAATGGAGATGCAGTTTTTTATTAAACCAGGGACACAGAAAGAGTGGTTTGAGCATTGGAAAGAAACCCGAATGAAATGGCACTTGTCATTAGGTATGGGAGCAGATAATTACCGTTTTCATGATCATGAAAAATTAGCGCATTATGCCGATGCCGCAACCGATATCGAGTTTAAGTTCCCTTTTGGGTTTAAAGAGCTAGAAGGCATACATTCTAGAACAGATTTTGATTTGGCACAACACGAGAAGTTTTCTGGAAAGAAATTGCAGTATTTCGATACCGAAGAAAATAAAAGCTATGTGCCTTATGTCTTGGAAACCTCTATTGGATTAGACCGGATGTTCTTAGCGGTATTCTCGAATGCATTAGTAGAAGAGGAACTGGAAAATGGAACAACGCGAACCGTGTTGCGATTGCCTGCGGTGCTAGCGCCTGTTAAAGCAGCAATTTTACCATTGGTTAAAAAAGATGGTCTGCCAGAAATAGCTAAAAAAATCCTAGAAGAATTAAAATGGGATTTCAATGTCGATTATGACGAGAAAGATGCCGTAGGTAGACGCTACAGAAGACAAGATGCCAATGGTACGCCATTCTGTATAACGGTAGATCATGATACTCTAGAAGACAATACCGTTACTATACGCCATAGAGACTCTATGGAACAGCAACGTGTTAAAATTGAAGACTTAAAAGATATCATTAAACAAGAAGTAGATGTACGCGCTTGGTTAATGAAAATGTAATCCATAAATGAGAGTGATGCAATCTCGATATGTCGGGTGGCTTCTTATCATTATTATAAATAAAACCCCAAACGCCACCATGTTTGGGGTTTTTTACTTAAAACCAAATTTAATTGGCCCGGCATGGCTCTATATCTAGATGATAAACGTTTTAAATTAAGACTTAATAAAAAAAGCTGTAGTATATTATTTCCAATACTAAAATTAGTTGTCTATTTTCGTTTATTGGAATTATCTTTTTAAAAAATCATTAAAATGACGAATAAATCACTGTTGGTAACCGCTTCTTTTTTAGGCTTAACAAGTATTATCTTGGGGGCTTTTGGAGCACATGGATTAAAAGCTTTGGTTTCTCTAGAAGCTTTACAATCATTTGAAACAGGTGTGAAATATCAAATGTATCATGCTTTATTATTGCTTTTTGTAGGAGGTACCAATTTAATTCCGCTTAAAGCGAAAAAAATAATATTTTATTTAACCCTTATGGGGCTATTACTTTTCTCTGGTTCTATTTACGGATTGGCCACGAATGAGTTGTCTGGATTTGATTTTAAGACCATTGCCTTTATAACACCTATTGGCGGATTGATGCTAATTTTGGCTTGGGTGGTTTTAATTGTCAAGTTCTTAAAAATAAAATAAGCGAAGTCTTTTAAAACCAAACCCCGATTGTATTAAAATCGGGGTTGTTTTTTTAAATTAATATAATCCTTTAAGTACAAAGGACAATTACAGAATAATAATAAGTAATAAAATAATAATTATAGCGCCACTGGAAATGTAAAGACCATTTCCAGATTTCCTTACGGCCTTTTTAAGGTCTCTAAGCTCTTTGCGTAATGCTTTCTTGTCATGACGATCTAAAGCGGACTTATCCAAATCTTTTATTTCGTTTAAGCGATCAATCATACTACGAATTTCTACAGGAACAGCTTCTGCATTTTTAGATGTGGCTACAGGAGGGGTTTCGGCTGCCATGGCTGCGTTGGAAAAAGCGCCAAAAGACAGAAAAACCAAGAGGATACAAAAGATTTTTTTAGTCATAATATTGTGTTTAAACGATTAGTGTTCTAAATATACGGTTTTTTATTTTTTGCTCAAGATTATTTTAATAACTCTGAAAGGGTTTTAAATACAAAAAGGGATGATTTAGTATAATCATCCCTTTTTGTAATGTTTTAAATGTTAGTTTATTTTCCTTTATTGGCTTTTTCAATGTATTTGTCAAGCGCCATGGTCATAGAAGGGGTTTCAGGTGTTGGTGCGGATATATCCACACGTAATCCTTTTTCTTCAACCGCTTTTATGGTGGTGTTACCAAAAACTGCTATTCGTGTTTCATTTTGTTTAAAATCGGGAAAGTTTTGAAACAAAGATTCAATTCCAGAAGGGCTAAAGAATACCAATACATCGTAAGATACGTTTGCTAAATCGGAAAGATCGCTAACCACTGTTTTGTAAAAAGTAGCCTGTTTCCAGTTCACGCCTAAAGCGTCTAATGTGTTTGGCACTTCATCTTTAACCTTGTCGGTATTAGGTAATAAAAAAGCTTCGTCTTTATATTTCTTTATTAAAGGCGAAAGTTCTGAAAAACTTCGTTTTCCTACATAAATCTTACGCTTTCGATATACGACATATTTTTGTAGATAGTAGGCCACTGCTTCAGATTGGCAGAAATATTTCATAGTGTCAGGCACTTTGAACCGCATTTCGTCAGCAACTCTAAAAAAGTGATCCACAGCATTTCTACTCGTAAGAATGATAGCGGTGTAATTGTTTAAATCAACTTTTTGTTGTCTAATTTCTTTGGCAGGAACGCCTTCAACATGAATAAATGGCCTGAAATCAATTTTAACCTTTTGTTTTTCTTGAAGGTCAAAATAAGGGGAGTTTTCAATTTTAGGTTCCGGTTGAGATACCAAAATAGTTTTCACTTTCATAGGCACAATTATGTATTAAACGCCTTATATAATATAACATAAGGCGCAATTTCAAGTGCGCAAAGATACAAAATAAAATAAAACAAATTTGACTTTATAAAACTTTGATGTTCTTTGAAGGAAACGACCAGGCCAATGAGGTTGATAATCCATAAAAACAGAATTGCAATAAGAATGTGTTTTAATGAAGGGGTTACGCTATAGAGCAATATAGCATTGATAGGAATTAATAAAACTCCCAAAAAATTTTTATACGTAATTTTTTGAAAAAGATACTGGTCAATTAATTTATCTATTTCGAAAAGGCTTCCAATTAGTCTTTCAAGCAATACTTTTATCAGAATAATAACGATAACGCCCGCTATAAGTTTGAACATTGTGTTTAGATCAGCCACGGCATGGTCTGTAACGTGTTTATAAATGATAAAACAGAATGTGGATGCAGAAATGCTTAGGTTTATAAATAAAAGCGCATCGAATTTGTCAAAAAACTTTTGATCCCTAATGTAGATTTTTAGATAGTTTGTGTTTGCTAAAACAGCCATAAACTCGTCAAATCGTTTTGAGAACAATAACTTGGCAATACCCAAAAACACAAGTCCTACAACCATTAGGACGGTAAGTAATTCATTAGAGATAACGTGTCTTAGCATGCTATAAAACTATTGTAAATATTAATAACCTTAACATAATTATTGGCATATTATTAAAAAAAATAATCTTTTAATAATGTACATTTGCTAAAATTATACGTTTTGTAAAACCTAGCAAAGGTGTTTAAAGGATGTAAGTCTACATCTTGCGTTTTAAAAAAGCAAAGAACTAAAAAAAAATAATAGAAAAGAATGAAAAACGCCCTTGTTATCATTCCAACATATAACGAAATTGAAAATATAGAGGCTATTATAAGCGCTGTGTTTTTGCAATCGGAAGCTATACATGTGCTTATTGTAGATGATAATTCGCCCGATTTAACATCAGATAAGGTTAGAATTTTACAAAATACATATCCAGAACGCTTGTTTTTGGAAACAAGAAAAGAAAAATCAGGATTGGGTACCGCCTATATTCATGGCTTTAAATGGAGCTTGAGTAGGGGCTATCACTATATTTTTGAAATGGATGCCGATTTTTCCCACAACCCAGAAGATTTACAAAAACTTTATAATGCCTGTGCCGTTCAAGGTGCCGATGTTGCCATTGGATCGCGTTATGTTACTGGTGTGAATGTGGTAAATTGGCCTATGGGCCGCGTATTGATGTCTTATTTCGCATCGCGTTATGTGCGATTTATAACCGGTATGAAAATACATGATACCACTGCGGGGTTTGTCTGTTACAAAAGAATTGTTTTAGAAACCTTAAATTTGGACAAAATTAAATTTGTTGGTTATGCTTTTCAAATAGAAATGAAATTCAAGGCTTACATTAAAAAATTTAAAATAATAGAAGTGCCCGTTATTTTTACAGATAGAACATTAGGGGAGTCGAAATTAAGTTCAGGAATTATTTCTGAAGCTATTTTTGGCGTTATATCCTTGAAAATTAAAAGTTTATTTAAGAATTAGAAGTTTATGCAATTGAGAACAACACTTATAAAAAATGCCCATATAGTTAATGAAGGTACGATCTTTAAAGGCGATTTGTTGATAGAGGGGGAATTTATTAAAGAAATCAGTGCGTCAATTAGCGCAAAAACATCTGATGTGAAAGTGATAGATGCTGAAGGCAAATATATACTTCCTGGCGTTATTGACGATCAGGTGCATTTTAGAGAGCCAGGGCTTACACAAAAAGCCTCTATTGAAACCGAGTCTAAAGCAGCTATTGCTGGCGGCATTACCTCGTTTATTGAAATGCCCAATACTGTTCCGCAAACCACAACCCTTGAAAAGCTTGAAGAGAAATTTGAAATAGCATCAAAAACATCAAGTGCCAACTATTCGTTTATGTTTGGCGGGACCAATGATAATTTAGAGGAAATTTTAAAAGTAGATGCTCAAAAAGTAGCTGGATTGAAACTGTTTCTAGGATCTTCTACAGGAAATATGCTTGTCGATAATCCAGAGGTTTTAGAAGAGATTTTTTCTAAAACAGATTTATTGATTTCTGTACATTGTGAAGACGAGGGCACTATTAAAAGAAACCTTGAAACCTATCTTGAAATGTATGGTGAAGATATTCCAATCCAATACCATCCGCTTATAAGAAGTGAAGAGGCCTGTTATTTGTCCTCTTCAAAAGCCATTGCATTAGCTAAAAAAACAGGTGCAAGATTACATGTGTTTCATATTTCTACAGGAAAGGAGACCAGCTTGTTCGATAATAAAATACCGTTAAAAGACAAGAGAATTACTGCTGAGGTTTGTGTGCACCACCTTTGGTTTTCAGACGAAGATTATGATGAAAAAGGGACGCTTATAAAATGGAATCCCGCAGTAAAAACAGCCGCAGATAGAGATAAGCTATGGGAGGCTTTGTTACATGATAAAATTGATGTGATTGCAACAGACCATGCCCCACATACCCTAGATGAAAAAAACAATATTTATACCCAAGCACCCTCTGGCGGGCCATTGGTGCAACATGCACTTCCTGCTATGCTCGAAATGTATCACAGGGATAAAATCTCTATAGAAAAAGTGGTGGAAAAAATGTGCCATAATCCTGCAATTTTATTTCAAATTGATCGCAGAGGGTATATTAAACCGGGCTATTTCGCAGATTTAGTGATGGTCGATTTAAATAACCCATGGACCGTGAATAAGGATAATATTCTTTATAAATGTGGTTGGTCGCCATTTGAGGGGACTACTTTTAGATCTCGAATTACACATACTTTTGTAAATGGAAGTATGGTATATCACAATGCTAAATTTTATAATTTAAATGCTGCCAAGCGCTTAACCTTTAACCGATAATGCTGTACCGATTTTTAATACTTATTAGCATAGCCCTTATATTGGTTGCTTGTTATGGCAATAAAAAACCAAAAAAGCCAGAGCATCTTTTGTCTAAACAGGACATGGTTAATATTCTTATCGATTTAAAGCTGTTAACTTCGGCCACAGGGAAAAGTAGAGAAGTACTGGATAAGCATGGTGTTGAACAAGAAACCTATATCTATAAAAAGTATAACATCGATAGTTTGCAATTTGCATTAAGTAATGACTATTATTCTTATTATGTTACAGAATATGAATCGATATATGCTAAGGTAAATGATAGCTTATCTCGTATGAAAGAGATTTTAAGCCTTCAGCAGGAACGGGAATTAAAGGCGAAAAAGCTTCAAGATTCTTTAGCTAAAATAGCAAAAGACTCCCTTGCCATAGATAAAAAGACAATAGATAAAGACTCGCTAAAAGTCTTAAAAGCAGACGAAAAAAATAAAGGAAAACTTATTCCACCTGTTTCTGAAAAATAGCACCAATCTCGTTAATACTTTCTTGTACAGGCTTAAATTTAAAGTGTAACGCTGTTTTTATTTTTGCATTGCTATAATGGGATTTAGACATTATAGATGCCGCCAATTGCTTGGTTAGTTGCCTAGGGGTACCCGTTAATGCATTTTTTAACCAATCCAATCGCCATAGAACAGCCAAAACCCAAGTGGGCGCCAATGTGGAGGGGGGCTTTGCACCAACCGATGTTGCTAAAGCTTGCAAAAAGTGCTTGTAATTCCAGTTTTCGGATACTAAAATAAAAGCTTCATTTTTAATGTCGCTTTTCAATAGTTGTATCATAGCATCTGCCACATCCTTTACATCTACAAGGCCAGAGTTGCCTTTTGGGTAAAACCTTAAGCCCTTATGTGCCTTTGTAAACAAACTGCCACTGCCTTGATTCCATACTCCAGCACCTAATATAACACCAGGCTTTACAATTACAACCGGTAACCCTTCTTGCGATGCCCGCCAAACCTCCATTTCGGCACCGTATTTTGTTATCGCATACACGTTGTTATCATCTTCAGGATTCCAGTATGTTTCTTCTGTGGTCAACTCATTCTTTAAGGCGCTTCCTAAAGTAGCTACAGAGCTTACGTAACATAATTTCTCAATTTTATGGGCTAGGCAAAGATTCACGATGTTGGCCGTGCCCTCAATATTGGTTTTTCTTAAATACGGATAATCGTTAGGATCAAAAGACACCAGTGCGGCACAATGGTAAACGTAATTAACGGCTTTAAAAGCATTTGTTAATGCAGGAATATCAAGGATATCAGCTTTAACCCATTCTATGGAATTAAAAAGGGAATCGCTTTTTGCAGTGTAAGTTGCGAACACGTTTTTTACAAGGTCAAGCTTGTCCTCGGTTCTATAAAGGGCTCTAATATTTTTATTTTGGCTTGCCAGTTTATAAAGCAAATGAGAGCCGAGCAATCCTGTACTTCCTGTAACTAAAATCATGGCACTAAATTAATAAATATTAAAATCAATACAGAAGAATAACAGGATAATTAGTCGCTGTAGGGGCTATTGCCCTTATCGAATGGTTTTCAATATTATTTTATCTATTAGATAAGGTTTTTTAAGTGTTTTTTCACATGAGTAAATAGTATAGTTGTTCGCCGATTTTTATCTTTGCACGAGATTACTGAAAATATACCGTGATGAGAAAGAATTTTGTTGAAGAATTAACATGGAGAGGCATGATCCAGGATAGTATGCCAGGAACCGAAGCGCATTTACTAGAAGCCATGCGAAAAGCGTATGTGGGCATAGATCCCACGGCAGATTCCTTGCATATTGGGCACCTAGTGGGGGTTATGGGGCTTAAGCATTTTCAGTTGTCTGGGCATAAGCCCGTGGCGCTTATTGGAGGTGCCACAGGAATGATTGGGGACCCTTCAGGAAAGTCAGACGAGCGTAATTTACTTAATGAAGAAACGCTTCTACATAATCAAAATGCGATTAAAGCACAATTGTCCCGTTTCTTGGATTTTGATAGCGATGCAGAAAATGCCGCCATTATCGTGAACAACTACGATTGGATGAAAAACTTTTCCTTTTTAGAGTTTATTCGCGATGTTGGCAAGCATATTACGGTAAATTATATGATGGCGAAAGACTCGGTTAAAAAACGCTTGTCGTCGGAATCTACCGTAGGGATGAGCTTTACAGAGTTTACATATCAAATGGTACAGGGTTACGACTTTTTACACTTATATAGAGACCGGCAATGTACGCTACAAATGGGTGGAAGCGACCAGTGGGGGAACATTACTACGGGTACAGAATTAATTCGTCGTGTGGATGGTGGAAAAGGCTATGCCCTAACATGGCCCTTGATAACAAAAGCCGACGGTACAAAATTTGGAAAAACCGAAGGTGGCAATATTTGGTTGGATGCCGAACGGACGTCCCCTTATAAGTTTTACCAATATTGGTTGAATACCAGTGATGCAGATGCAGAGAAGCATATTAAAATCTTTACGTTTTTATCACGTGACACCATTGAAGCTTTAATTGAAGAGCATAAAGAAGCCCCGCACTTACGTATTTTACAAAAACGTTTGGCAGAAGAAATAACCACAACGGTACATTCTAAAGAAGACTTAGATAATGCGATAAAAGCGAGCGATATTCTTTTTGGCAATTCCACAGGCGACGATTTAAAGCGTTTAAACGAAAAAACGTTTTTAGAAGTTTTTGAAGGCGTGCCACAAACTGAAATTTCCAAAACTGAGATTGAAAACGGACTGGATATTATTGCAGCACTGGCAGAGCAAGGCGGCTTTTTAAAGTCTAATGGAGAAGCAAGAAGGGCTTTAAAAGAAAACTCTATTTCGGTAAACAAAGAAAAAGTACAAGAGGGCTATTTGATAACGGCAAACGATTTGATCAATAATAAATTTGTGCTCTTGCAACGGGGTAAAAAAAATTACTTCGTTTTAAAAATAGTATAACAAAGTAAAAGCCCGATTTCTCAAAATCGGGCTTTTTGTTTTTAGCTAGCCAGTAGCTAAATCTCCCCTTTTTTATTAACCTATCCATTACGTGCGTTTTACTAAAACCTTATAATGAAAAGGTTTTACAAAACTTTACGTTTACCCTAAATATGATAAGTGCTTGGATTCTTATCAATTTATGTAGGATAATATGGTTAAAAAGAATAAGTTTGACACGAACATATAATGAATATAGACGCAATCGAGGTATAGACGCAACTCGTTACATCTATACAAGTGTTGTGTGTAATCTGAAAAATGACAAATCCATATAAAATCCACCTTGACCAGTTTTTTGAAAAACTACTTTATTATCGACATATAAGTGGACGCATCGATAAAGTATTTAAGAAAGAAATTGAGATGTACAGTTCAGACAAAGCTACTATGCACTTTGCCTCTGCCCTTATAATCAGCGACTGGACTGGTCCAACTGATAATGGTTGGGAACTGAATTTTCATACAGGGATTTCTACCGAAACTACGAAAGAGAATTATGAGGAGGAAATTAAGAATATATCCTCAAGACAACGATGTCTTCTTTACGCTCAATCTTTTGAATCATTTGAAAGGTTTTTAAAAGATTGTCTTTTTAACAAACTCGAACGTGATAGTGAAATCAGAGATTATGTAATTTCTTTACTTCCAAAAAATCAAAATTCAGTTATATCAAGAAGGAATATGCCTAGTGGTGATAAATTATTCAATGTGTTAAAAAAAGTTGGTGGGAAAACATTCAAAAAATTTACCACAAGTAACAATCTTGACATAAAATTTAGAGAACTATGGACAATCTTATCAGAAGTAAGACACGCAGTAACTCATAATGAATCAACAATTGATTTAGTAAAAATTAATAAATCTGACCACCATTTCGATATATTCAATTATCTATTCAATTCTAAAAAATTATCTGATGAAAAAATAATAATCGAATTAGACTATAAAAAGTTTGAGAAACTAATAAAGAGATTTTCTGAATTTGCTTTTCAAGTGTTTAAGTTGATAAGTGTAGAAGAAAAGTTAGAATGGAAAAAATAAGACTACACACAACATTGTATAAAAATAATGCGTAAGTTTATTCCTAAACCCAAAGTTAGTGCTTGTTTGCTTGCATCTGATTTTCCTACGGAAAATCCTCGCACTCAAACTACGCACTATTCTTATACTAGACCGTTGTGCGTCAGCTAAAACAGAACGATGAAAAACAAAATTAACTTGACCATAATGTCCCTAAACTGAATTCTATTAATTAGAACAAAAAATAGAAAAAACAACCAACCATTTAATAAAAAAAATGAATATTAATTTCCAATGTATAGAACTGACAATACATGATGAAGAGTTTGGGTGTACTCTGACATTTTCAGACTCAAGATCAGCGGATGACCAGTTTAAAACTGAGGAGGAGATAATGAATAACGTTGAAAAATATCTTTTAATACAAAGGACTTACGCCGAAGATGAATATGACACGGAGTATTACCACATCGAATCTTCAGAATCAAATGAGGGTTTTGACCCTTCTGAAAAAATCAACATAAACATAACTAAGGACCACCTTGAAGCTAACTGGCTCGGGGAAAAAGTAATAATAGGATTAAATCTAAAAAAACAAGAGTTTAAAAATTTGCTACAGATTTTAGAAACTAAATTTCACGAAAAGATAACGATAAATAAAAAGCCGAACGCACAACAATGGCTATAATTAATACGGGTTTTGGTGCTTAACCCAAAGTTTAGGTATATTTACTAAGTCCGCCAAATCTTTTGATTTGGCTTTAGTACAAAAAAGATAAAACAAAATAAAAAGATTTGGCTAAGTGCTTATTCGGAAATTGAGTACTTTTAAATCCCGTACTAACCATAGCCTAAACGTTGTGCATAATTTAACGAACGAAATGGAAATACCTAAATTTCACGAAACATTCATTCCTATTCTAAAGGTTTTAGAAAATGGAGAAACTCTACAAGCAAGAGAAATGTATCAAAAGGTTATTGACAATTTCTATTCTAAATTAACTAAAGAACAATTAGAACAAAAGACAAAAAGTGGAGATAGATTAATTATTAATAGAATTGCTTGGGGAAAATCATACCTCAAAAAAGGGGGATATATAGAATTTCCTAAAAGAGGTTTTGTAAAAATCACTGAAAAAGGAAAATCCCATAACTCAAGTAATCTAACTCTTAAACAAGTCGAAAGTTCAGATAATTTCTTAGAATTTTACACCGAGGAAGATCCAGAAAAAAATTCTGTGCCAACCAAAATTTCAAATGCCTCACCACAAGATTTAATTGACGAAGGATTTAATTCTATAGATGTTCAAGTAAAAGATGAACTTCTTGAAAA
This sequence comes from Mariniflexile ostreae, assembly GCF_042427585.1. NCBI lineage: Bacteria > Pseudomonadati > Bacteroidota > Flavobacteriia > Flavobacteriales > Flavobacteriaceae > Mariniflexile > Mariniflexile ostreae. The sequence continues at coordinate 95,063 of NZ_JBHMFC010000006.1, forward strand.
ATTAAAAACAATAGACCCTTTTTATTTTGAAAGAGTTATATTAAAATTATTACATAAAATGGGCTATGGTGACTTTATTGAAACTTCAAAAACTGGTGATGGAGGAATAGATGGAATAATTAACGAGGATAAACTTGGACTTGACAAAATATACATTCAAGCTAAAAGATACGGAGAAAGCAAAGTAAGAGAAAAAGATATAAGAAATTTTATCGGAGCAATGAGTGGAGACACTCAAAAAGGTGTTTTCGTTACAACTTCAACTTTTGATAAAGGAGCAATTAAAAAAGCAAACGATGCTCATCACACAATTATATTGATTGATGGTTCAAAATTAGTTGACTTAATGCATCAATATAATGTTGGTGTTCAGATTAAAATGATTTATGAAGTAAAAGAACTTGATAATGATTTTTTTGATAGTGAATAGATATGGCAAATAAATGGGGAATTCCGATTGAAGTGGAAAAATTTGTATTATCAAGAGATAAATCTTGTGTGTATTGTGGAATCACTTTTACGAAAGACGATAAATCAAGAAAAACAAAGCAATCTTGGGAACATATAGTTAATGACATTAGAATAAATGGAGTTGACAATATTGCACTTTGTTGTATGTCCTGTAATGCAAGTAAAGGTGCTAAGTTATTAGAAGTATGGCTTGAAAGTAAATATTGCAAAAACAAAGGAATTACAAAAGATACAGTTGCTTTGGTTGTTAAAGAAGCAATTAAAAATAAACCTGAACTGAAATAAAAAAACTATGCACAATAACTAAGAATTCGTTTTGCCGATAGGCCAAAAATGAATTCTGTGTTGACGAATCCGGTTGATTTGCCGTACTATGGGTAAAACGATGTATTTAGGGAAGG